>JAFAYN010000448.1 GCA_019240375.1 Gemmatimonadota bacterium | reverse complement strand
ACGCTCTCCACGCGGCCGGCCCGGATCTCGTCCTTGAGCTTGCTGTAGGGGATCTCCTTCGTCCCCTGGCTGCCGAGGAGGGCGTGGACGGCGAAGAGCGCCAGGAACGCGAGCACCAGGAAGCCGACGGAGAACCGGTTCTTGCGGTCGTCCAGCGGACCGCTCGGACCCCGGCTCACCCGACGGTCGGGTGTCTTGCGTCGTTCTTTGGTTGGTTTTTTTCCGTCTGTCATGCCTGCCGTGAAGGCAAGAGTCGGACCACCCAGACACCCCGCTCTCCCCCGAAAAGCGCGGCGCCCGTTCCGATGGAACGGGCGCCGCGTGGCCGATTCTGCTAAGTCCCGGCGGGGCTTACTGCTGGGGGACGGTCCCGCCGCCGCCGGGGGGGTCGGAAGTGGTCCCGAGTCCGAAGATCCGCCCCACGATGACCGCTCCCGCCACGAAGGCTCCCACCAGCGCGTACGACCGGCTCCGGCTCAGCCGCCGCTCGTATACGGAGGCCAGCGCGGAGCGCGGAAAGCTCACCGGCTCTCCCTTCCAGAGCGACAGCTCCCCGTTGCGCTGCTGGGTGCTCGACACCAGCAGTTCCAGCGTGTCCGCGCGCACGGCGCCCACGTCCCCTTCCACGCTGGCGACGCCGGGACCCAGCCAGCGGGTCATCTCCGCCGCCCCCGAGTCGGTGAGCTGCACCACCACGTGGGCGTTGGGCGCGGGCTCCGCCCCGGTCCCCACCGGGGTCTGAGTGTAGCAGGCGGATAGGAGCGACGCGGCCAGCATCGCTCCGCCCAGGCGGCGCATCCTTCCAAAGCGCATGATGATCCCTGTGTACGATCGATGAATCTCGCGCGGACGGTCCGGCACCCACGAGGGCACCGGACCGTCCGCCGTTCACGTCTCCTTCACCCGGCCACGAGGGTCAGGTGCAGGCGTTCGGGTCGTTCCAGTTGTTCGCCGGCGCGTTGTTCGGCAGCGGCAGGTTGGGGTTGTTGAGGCGCTCCGTGCGGCTGTACACGAACCGCCGCGGGATCTCCTTGGCCGGCGTGTAAACGGCGCTGGGGCCGCCCGGCGTCAGCTTCGGAAGGCAGGTGCGCTTGTAGTCGTTCCAGGCCTCGACGTTCTGGTAGAGAGCGATGTACTTCTCTTCCATGATCTGGGCCAGGGTGACCGGCCCCGCGAGGGCCGACAGTCCGAGCTTGCCGCGCACGTTGTTGACCGCCGTGAGCGCCTCGGGGTTCCGCCCGAGCTGGAACAGGGCTTCCGCCTTGATCAGCTCGTTCTCCGACCAGGTCACCATCGGCTGGCGGAAGGTGAACGCCCGACGGGTGGGGTTGTCCACCTCCGACATCGGCTGGCTGAGGGTGCGGCCGAACTGGTCCGCGCCGCGGTACACGCCGTCCGACGCCGGGTCGAAGTACGCGGCGAGCCGCGGGTCCTTGCGGGCCGACAGCAGGTCGACCATGTACTTCCCGGCCACCATGTCCTGGCGCGCCTTGAGGAACTGTGCCCAGATGTTGGCCTTTTCCAGCTCGTTGTCGTGCCGCGAGCGGAAGTCGCCGGCCGCCTGGCCGTGCATGGCCTCGTCCAGCGTGGCCGGGGCCTCGTTGATCCCCTTCTGCGCGTTGTCGAGCGCGGCCTGGTACGCCGACTGCCCCACCTTCTCGGCGGTGTGCAGGTAGAAGCGCGCCTTGAGGGTGTAGGCCAGCCGGATCCAGCGTCCGGCGTTGGCGCCGTACACCAGGTCCGACTCCGCCACCCCGGGGCCCGGGGCCGTGGAGCTGCCGAGCAGCACGATGGCGTCGTCCAGCACCTTCTGGACGTCGTCGTACACCTGCTGCTGCGGGTCGAGGTGGGGGGCCGGGTTGTCGCCCAGCGCCTCGCGGTAGGGGATGTCACCCCACTCCGACGCCGCCATCCCCATCACGAATGCCTCCCACACCTTGGCCATCCCCTCCAGTCGGGGGTCGTTCACGTTCGCGGCCCTGGCGGCCGCCTGGATCTTGCGCAGGTCCACCAGCCCACCGCCGGTGTAGATGTCCGCCCACCAGGCGATGAACTCCTGCTCGCCCATCTGGTACTGGCTCCCGTACGCCAGCTGCTGGTTGAAGGTGCCGGACAGCTGCTGCACGTACATCGCCGCCGTCCGCGCCAGCTGCCCCTCGTTCTGCACGAACTGGGTGGCCTGCATGGCCACGAAGAGCTGGTTCGGGGTCACCGTCACCGCCGAGTTCGGGTTCTCGGACACTCCGGGACCCGTGAGGAAGCTGTCGCACCCGACCAGTCCCAGCGTCAGGGCGAGGGCTCCCGCTACTTTCTTCGATCTAAGCATCGATCACCTGATCCCGTTTAGTAGTTGAGCCCGACGGAGAAGACCAGCGAGCGGGCGGTCGGGTTGACGAACCAGTCGATCCCCCGGTTCCCCGCCGCGGCGCCGCCCACGTTGACCTCGGGGTCGAAGCCGCTGTAGTCCGTCCACAGCGCCAGGTTGCGACCGGCGACGCGCAGGTCGATGGCGCTGAAGCCGACCGTACGGCGCACCCAGGGCTGGCGGAAGGTGTAGGCGAGGGCGACCTCGCGGAGACGGGTGAAGGAGCCGTCCTCCTCGAACTGCGCGGCCGGGCCGTTGATCCCGCCGACGCCGGTGAACCACCCCTCGCCGATGGTGACGACCTTGCCGGCGCCCGGACCCACCACGGCGCCCGGGAAGAAGTCGGTGCCGAAGGTCCGCTGCTGACCGCGGATCTCCGTGTCCTTGTGCGTGCCGAAGCCGTACATGGAGGCGCGGGTCATGTTCTGCACCAGCCCGCCCTGGCGGGTTTCCAGCAGCGCGCTCAGGCGCAGGCCGCGGATCCCGACCTCGGCGTTCAGGCCGCCGGTCCAGTCCGGGTTCGGATCGCCGATGACGCGGTCGGTGGCGTCCACCACCGGGAGGCCGTCGGCCCCGATGTACAGCGCCCCGTCCGGAGCGCCGGCGCAGGCCGCCTCGATGTTGTTGGTGCCGATCGTCTTCAGCCCGCGACCGCAGCGAGCGAAGTCGGTCCCGCGGAACACGCCGACCGGGTAGCCGACCACGGCGTTGGTGGTGCGGCCGGTGAACGACGAGCTGTACCCGACCGAGGTGGTCAGGGAGTCGCCCAGGCTGACCACGTTGTTCCGGTTGCGGGCCCAGTTGAGGCCCACGTCGAAGGTGTAGTTCCGCGTCTGCAGCGGGCGGAAGTTCACCGTCGCCTCCCAGCCGCGGTTCCGGATCTCGGCCGCGTTGCGGGACTGGCTGTTGAAGCCGGTGGACGGAGCGAGCGGGATCGAGAAGATCACGCCCGTCGCGTGCTGCCGGTAGTTGGTCACGCTCAGGTCGGCCCGGCCGTCGAAGAAGCCGAGGTCGATCCCCATCTCGGTCTCGCGGACACGCTCCGGCTCGATCGCCTCGTTCCCCTTCGTTCCCGAGGTGTACAGGCCGCCCACGCCACCCAGGGTGGTCGCGAGCGCTGAGCCCGGGCTGAAGTCCGAGACGGCGGTGTTGCTGAACACGTCCTGCAGCAGGTAGAAGTTGGGCTGCTGGCCGCTCTCGCCGTAGGCGAAGCGGGCCTTGCCCAGCGTCAGGACGTTCTCCGGGAGCCCGAGCGTGCGGGTGAAGGTCCAGGCGGCCTGCGCGCGGGGGTACCAGGCGCGGTTCGTCTTGGTCCCGAAGCGCGAGGAGCCGTCGTTGCGGATGCCGGCCGTCAGGAAGAGCTGGTCGGCCACGTTCAGCGTCCCCTGCCCGAAGTACCCTTCCAGCCGGCCGCGCTGCTCGGCGTCGGTCGGAACGTCGCGGGTCACGGTGTTGGCCAGCTTGAACGGCTGCGGCGCGATCAGCTGCCGGCCGACCACGTAGACCTGGCGGAAGTAGGTCTCGTTCAGGTTCTGCCCGACGCTGAAGGTGCCGGACAGGTTCTTCCCCAGCGAGTAGTCGGCGTTGGCCACCAGGTTGTGGTCGATCACCCGGTCGTAGAACTGCCAGCGCGTCACCATCCCGCCGCTCGCCTCACCGGAGCTGGACACCGGGTACCCAGCCGTGCGGTCATCGCTGGCGTAGTCCACGCCCAGGTTGTACCGGACGTTCAGCCAGGTGATGGGGCGCCAGTCGAGGAATACGTTCCCCGTGGTGCGGCCCACCTGGCCCAGGTTCTTCGTGTTGTTGATGACGAAGAACGGGTTGTCGTAGCCGCGGTTCGCGATCAGCGCGGTCGGGCCCGGGTTGGGGAAGCGGAAGCTCCGGTGCAGCCCGGTGTTCGGATCCAGGTACTGCTGGTTGTTGAACTCGGCCGGAGTGCGCAGCCCGCTGAGCAGCGTCCCGTTGGTGCTGTTCCCGCGCTCCAGGAAGGAGCCGTTGGTCTGCGCGTAGGAGACGTTCCCGCCGATGTTGAAGTTCTCCCGCAGCCGGTGGCTCCCATTCAGGCGGAAGGTGTACCGGTTGTACTTGTCGCCGTCGCCCGAGATGAAGCCGTTCTGGTTGAAGCTGGAGAGCGAGAGGTAGAAGGTGGTGCGCTCGCTCCCGCCCGAGATCGACAGGTTGTTGTCGTACGCGTGGCCGGTCTCGTACAGCTCGGCGATGTGGTCGTACGTCGGGATGCCGGTGAGCTCCGGCCCGAAGCTGAAGAAGCCGGCGCTCAGGAAGCAGTTGGTCGGCCCGCCCGTGACGCAGGTCGGCGCCTTGCCACCGGTCCCTACTCCGAAGCGCTGCTGGGTCTCGACCAGATGGACCGGCTCGTCGCTCTGGAAGGACGACTTGAGCGAGTAGGTAGTCCGTCCCGGACGGCCGCGCTTGGTGGTGATCAGGATGGCCCCGCCCGCCCCGGCGCTGGCGCCGTAGATGGAGGTGGCGGCCGGCCCCTTGAGGATCTCGACCGACTCCACGTCCTCGGGGTTGAAGGCTTCCATCGGGTTTGCCGTGGCGTAGCCGCCGAGCGGCGACCCGGACTGCCCCGGCCCGGCGCCGATGGCGCGGGTGTTGTTGTTCACGGGGACGCCGTCCACCACGAACAGGGGCTGCCCGGTCCCGGAGAGCGTCGTCACGCCGCGGAGGCGGATCGAGGTCCCGGCGCCGGCTTCACCGCCCGCCTGCGAGGTGATCACGTTCGGCACGCGCCCACCGAGCGCCTGCACCACGTTGGTCTCGCCCGCGCGCTGGATCTCCTCGCCGGAAACGGCGGCGCGCGCGGTCCCCAGCGCCTCGACGCGGCTCTCCGTCCCGGCGCCCGTCACCACCAGCGCTTCCAGCTGCAGCGCGTCGGCCGAGAGCTGGAAGTTCTGCGTCAGGCTGGCGCCAGAGGTGAGGGTGATCGTCCGCGACTGCGACGCGAGCCCCACCTGCGAGGCGACGATCTGCACCTGCTGCCCGGAGCGCACCCGGGCGCCCGGCACGATCAGCCGGTACGCCCCGTCCTCACCCGTCACCGTGCCCACGCTGAGCGCCGGGATACGGACGCTCACGGTGGGCGCCGGAGACCCGTTGTCGCGGGTCACCCGCCCCGTGATCGACACCGGCTCCTGCGCCAGCAGCGACATGGGGGCGAGGGCTACCGCGAGGCAGATCGCCAGTAGCCAACGAAAGTTCTTCATCACTGTTTCTCCTTGGTTGCCGCGGTTGAGTAAACCGACCAGACCGGTCCGGGCTCGTGGCCAGGAGAGTGCACCGGCGGAGCGACCCGGAATTTCTGCTGACGTGCGGTTGACTTCGGGCGCCTCCTTTCCGTTGAAGTGACAGAGAAGGGTGGAGCGGGATTCGGGATTGAATGGCTACGAACCGAGCCGAATGTCTACTGAAAGGAAGGATTGGACGCCCGCTCGCCTCCCTCCGGAGGATTTCGGACAGGAGATGACGAGCGGGGATTTGGAGAGTCCGCGGCTACATATAGAGCGCGCGCTCCCCCGTGTCAAGATTTGGTTAGGATCTGGTTAAGACGGGGTATCGGGACCGGTGGAGGAGGGATCTTCCGGGGCCACCATCTGCATGGCCCGCAGCAGCGCCCGGGCCTTGTTGAGCGTTTCCTCGTACTCGGCGGCGGGAACGGAGTCGGCGACCACCCCCGCCCCCGCCTGGACGTGCGCCTCGCCGCCGCGGGCGACCACGGTGCGGATGGCGATGGCGGTGTCCATGGTGTGCCCGCCGTGCGCGAAGTACCCCACCGCCCCGGCATAGGGCCCGCGCCGCGCCGGCTCCAGCTCGTCGATGATCTCCATGGCACGAACCTTCGGGGCCCCCGAAACGGTTCCCGCGGGAAAGGAGGCGCGGAACACGTCCATGGCGGAAAGCCCTTCGCGCAGCTCCCCTTCGACGGTGGAGACCAGGTGCAGGACGTGGGAGTACTTCTCGACGACCATGCGCTGGGCGACCCGCACCGTCCCGTACCGGGCGACGCGACCCACGTCGTTGCGCCCCAGGTCCAGGAGCATCAGGTGCTCCGCGCGCTCCTTGTCGTCGGCCAGGAGGTCGGCGGCGAGGACGGCGTCCTCCTCGGGGCTCCCGCCGCGCCGGCGCGTCCCCGCGATCGGGCGGACGGTGACCCGCCCGTCCTCCAGCCGCACCATCACCTCGGGCGAGGAGCCCACCAGCTGGAAGCCGTCCAGCTCCAGGTAGAAGAGGTAAGGCGAGGGGTTCAGGGTGCGGAGCGCGCGGTACAGGTCGAAGGGCTCCACCTGCAGCGGGAGGGAGAGGCGCTGCGACAGCACCACCTGGAAGGCGTCGCCCGCGCGGATGTACTCCTGCACGCGCCGGACTCCCTCCTCGAACTCGTCGCGCGAGACGGTGCTGCGGAAGGCGGGGTCGTGCGTGGCCGGGCTCGCGACCGCCAGCGGGTGCGGCCCCACCCCCTCGCGGATGCGCCGGATGGTCTCCTCGATCTCGGCGTGGGCGGCGTCGTAGCGGCGGCGCAGCTCCGCCTCGTCGGCATCACCGGTCTCCACCGCCACCACGGCGCGCGCCCGCCCGAACAGGTTGTCCACCGCCACCACCACCCCGGTGAGCATGAAGAGCGCGGTGGGGACGTCGAGCCCTTCGGTGTGGGTGTCGGAGAGGCGCTCGATGTGCCGGATCACGTCGTAGCCGAAGAAGCCCACCGCCCCGCCCCAGAAGCGCGGGAGCCCCGGCACCTCGGCCGGGGTGTGGCGCGCCAGGAGGTGCTCGAAGTCGGCGAGCGGGTCGGACGAGCGCTCCCCCACCGTCCACCCCCCGTCCGGGGTCCAGCGGTCGATCCGGTCCCCCACCAGTCGCCACGCGGAGCGCGGCTCGCTCCCCAGAAAGGTGTAGCGCGCCCACCGCTCGCCGCCCACCACCGACTCCAGCAGGAAGCCGAAGGGCGGGCGGGCCAGCTTGTGGTAGGCGGACACCGCGGTCTCGGTGTCGAACAGGAACTCGCGGGAAACGGG
>JAFAYN010000343.1 GCA_019240375.1 Gemmatimonadota bacterium | reverse complement strand
CTGGGGCTCAACGTGGGGCACCTGGGCGGGCGCGAGCTGGCCGGCGCAAACCAGAAGCAGGGGCCGCTGCGGCTGGAGGAGCTGCAGGCGCAGCACACCGAGTGGCTCCCCCTGGAGGAGCCGCTGCGCATTGGGGAGAAGGGGCCCGTGCTCCGGGTGCGCGAGGCCGGCGAGCCCGAGGTGGACCCCGACGCGACGCGTCTGGAGTGATGGCGGCAGCGGAGTCAATCACCTGTGATCGGATGAGTCATGTCGGGGTTTGAAGCGCTGCTCACCGGACGCGTGCTGGTGGACCGCTACCGCATCGAGGAGGTGATCGGGCGGGGCGGGATGGGCGCCGTGTACCGCGCTACCGACGAGCGGCTGGGGCGGGCGGTGGCGGTCAAGGTGATCACGGTCATGGGCGCGGCGGACCCCGCCGCGCGCGAGCGGATCCGCGCCCGCTTCCGCCAGGAGGCCGCCTCGGCCGCGCGGCTCCCGCACCACCCCAACGTGGTCCCGGTGTACGACTACGGCACCGACCCCGTGCTGGGGCTGGACTTCATCGTCATGGAGCTGCTGCGCGGCGAGGACCTGTCCACGCGCTTCGCCACCGCGGGGCCGCCGCCGCTCCCCACCGCGCTGGAGATCCTGGTCCAGGCGGCGCGCGGGGTAGCCGTGGGGCACCGCGCCAACCTGGTGCACCGCGACGTGAAGCCGGGGAACGTCTTCCTGGTACAGACCGACGACCCGGAAGAGCTGCAGGTGCGCATCCTCGACTTCGGGATCGCCAAGGTGATCACCGACGAGGACACCTTCTCGCAGCTGACGCAGGACGGCCGGGCGCCCCTTTCCCCCACCTACGCCTCGCCGGAGCAGCTTCGCGGGGAGAGCCGGCTGACCCCGGCCTCGGACGTGTTCTCTCTGGGGTCGGTGGGGTTCCAGCTCCTCACCGGGGCACGCCCCTTCTCGGACGCGGACCGGAGCCGGATGGGGATCGGGCACCCGGTGCCGCCGCCCTCGGTACGCTCGCGCAACCCGGCGGTCCCCCCCGCGGTGGAGGAGGTGGTCCTCCGCGCGCTGGCTTTCGACCCGGCGGAGCGCTTCCCCAACGCGGCGGCCTTCGCGGAGGCGCTGGACCGGGCGCGCCGCGGCGGCGTCCCCCTGGCGGCCGGGATCCCGGCGGTGAACGGCTACGGCGACGCCACGCAGATGGACGATGACCGGACGCTGATCGCCCCACCGCCGCGCCCCGGGCCCGCCGTCCCCGAGCCGGTGGTGGCCGCCCCCCCGCCGAAGGCAGCGCCCCGCCGCGAGAAGTCGGAGCCGCCGCGCGGCAGCAACGCGCCCTTCCTGTGGACGCTCCTCCTGATCGTGCTGGCGGCGGGCGGGGTGGTCGCCTGGCTGACGCTGGGCGGAGGCGGGCAGCGCCGGGTGGCGGAGCGCCCCCTCTCCGACCTCCCCGACAGCGTCCCGGCCGATACCGCGAAGCAGCCGGACACGCTGGACGCCGTCTTCCAGAACGCGGAGGGGCTCCGCGTGATGAACCTGGGCGACTACGCCGCCGCGCTGGAGTTCTTCCGCCGCGCGGTGTCGATCGACCCGGGGAACGCCGAGTACCGGGACAACCTGGGGTACACGCTCGCCCGACTGGGGCGCAACGACGAAGCGGCGCAGGCACTGGAGGAGGCGGTCCGCATCGACCCGAACCGGACCGCCGCCTACCAGCACCTGGCCGACGCGCAGATCGCCCGGGGCGACACGGCCGCCGCCATGGACGCGCTGCAGCGGTACATCGACATGAGCCGGTACGAGCCGGGGAAGCGGAACGCCCAGGAGCGCCTCCGCCAGCTCCAGGGCCCGGAGCCGGCCCCCGCCGACACGCTCTTCGTCGACAGCACCACGACCCCCGTGCCCCCCGGCCTTCCCGGCCAGACGAGGGCGCCCGGCCAGCAGCGTCCCCCGGGTCAGCAGCGCCCCCACGCCCCCCCCGACACCATCCTGATCCCCGACCGGAGGTGAGCCGGGCGGAGCACACCGTGAGGGCGCAGGGACGGGGCCGGGCGGAGCTCCCCGCGTACGGCCTGGCCGACGCCGAGCACCAGGTGGAAAAGGAGGTCCTGCGAGCCTGGCCCGAAGCGCGTGTGGAGGTGACCGACATCGCCCGGGCGGAAGCGGCGGGGCGGATCGTGGAGGAGTTCGTGGTGGCGTACCGGGTGGACGCCGTGGTGAAGGTGGAAGCCGACTCCCCGGAGGAGGCCCGGCGCGAAGCGACCCGCCGCCTGAGAGCCGCCTTCGAGGGGACGCGCCACCGGCGGATCCAGTGGGTGAAGGTGGAGTAGGACGACGGGGGCGCCCCCGCTCCGTTCCATCCCGGAAACCTGGACGCATGGGTACCGCAGTGTCATCCAGGCGCGCTGCACGCCCCCATCCGGCGGCCTGAGAGCCGCCACCTTCCCCCAATTCTGGGGGAAGGCTTTTTGTTGTTCGTCGTTACGTCGTTCCCGCAGTACCCCACAAATCTTTGGCGGAGGGAGACGCGCCTGGCGGTTTGGGTGTGGCTCCCGTAGCGGACGGGGAGACTGCCGGCGGTATCGGCAGGCTCACGGCCCCGCGGAAGAGACGGACGGCAGTATCGTCCGGCTCTGGAGCGGCCCCAAACCTCGAAGCAGGCGCAAACGAAAAAGCGGGTGGAGAGCAACCGGCCTCTCCACCCGCTTCACACCTTCCAGCACGGACCGGAAAGCTCAGACCCCCATCACCTGCCCCTTACGGTACCGGCCGAGCACCTTCAGGAACGCCGCCGAAGCCCGCGAGAACGCCCCCTTCTCGCGCAGGGTGGTCGGACTGGCCCCCAGGAACTTCTGCGTCACCCGCCGCAGCCCGCTGTCGGACGAGTACCCGCAGGCGTGGGCCACGCT
>JAFAYN010000512.1 GCA_019240375.1 Gemmatimonadota bacterium | reverse complement strand
CCTCCCGCCGCCCGGAGGGGAGGGGCTCCCTCCTTCCCCCTCGGCGCGGGAGCACACAGAAGCGGTCATCGGCACCCGTTCCACAAAATTGTCGCGCTGTGAGCGTATCCGCGGGCGAAGCCATTGCGCTTTCCGCCATTGCGGTGCATACTGTGCCGTACAGGGATCTCTTTCCGGCGTCTCTCCCGTCGCTTCGACGCCACCCCCACGCCCCTTCCGCAAGCCCGCCGAGGCGCCGTGGACTCCAAGACCGTGCTCGTCGTCGATGACGACGCCGACAGTCGGAACATCTGTACGCTCTTCCTTCAGCACCACGGCTACCACGTAGTGGAGGCCGCGGACGGCGAGGAGGGGGTTCGCCGCGCGCGCGAGCGCCGGCCGGACCTGATCCTGATGGACGTGACCCTCCCCGTGCTGGACGGGTGGGCGGCCACCGAGCGGATCAAGACCGACCCGGACACCTCCGCCATCCCCGTGGTGATCCTCACCGGACACGCGCTGGAGCGGGACCGCGCGCGCTCGCTGACGCTGGGCGACGCGTACCTGACCAAGCCGTGCACGCCGCGCAGGATCCTGGAAGAGGTCCAGCGCCTGATCGGGGCCGCGGTGGGCTGAGCCCTCCGCCCGGCGGCGGGTGCATGATGCATGAAAAAGGGAGGCCCGGTGCTCGCACCGGGCCTCCCTTTGCGTTCCGTTCCCGTCGTCCGCTCAGTAGTTGGGGTTGCCGTTCCGCTCGTCGATGGAGGGGATGAAGCACTCGGCGGTCCCGTAGGTGCCGATGAAGGGGTCCGGGTGCGCGCCGGTGGGGAATTCGTCGATCTTGTACTGCGCCTTGTAGCGCCGGATGTCGCCCAGCCGGTGCCCGTCCATGAAGAAGTCGCGCCGACGCTGGTCGCGCAGCTCCGCCTGCAGGTCGGTTCCAGTGAAGGTGCCCTGCTTCCCGACCGCGCGCCGCTCGTTGATGAAGTCCAGGAGCTGGGCGTCCGTCATCCCGCCGGCTTCGGCCACGATGTAGCGCGCCTCCAGCCCCGAGGCGAAGCGGATGCTGGTGTTCTTGGTGAAGTTGATGGTGTCGCCGCGCGCCCCGGTCCCCGGCTTCCAGTCGCTGAACGACTCCCCCTCGTACGGGCGGAAGAGGGGGGTGCTCCCGTTGTGCCCGGTGCGCGAGGTGGCGGTGTGCCGGACGCGCGGGTCGTACAGGGTGTCCCGCTTGGTGGGGTCGCCCGCCCGGGGGACGATGGTCCACAGGTTCCGGAACTTGACGTCCACGCCCATGTTCTGGTTCGCGCCGGTGGTGGAGCTGTAGAACAGGTTCTCCGCGTAGTCCTTGGACTCGGAGTAGAAGGCGCGGAACTCGAAGGAGGCGGGGACCTGCGAGGCGAACTCCACCGCCTTCGCGCGGTCGCCCAGCTGCAGGTAGGTGCGGGCCAGCCCCACCCGCGCCAGGTTGATGATCGAGTCGGCCCGGGCCGCCGCGACCGCTCCGGTCCCCGTCTTGGCGGCGGTGGCGAGCTGGATCGCCTCCTGGAAGCGGGGGATCGCCAGCTTGCTCAGCTCGGCCGAGGGGAGGGCCGCCTCCGTCTCGCGGAGCGGGCTCTCGCAGAAGTACTCGCCCAGCATCACGTAGGTGTACCCGCCGTAGGCGCGCATCCGCGCCAGGTTCAGGCTCTGCACGGGGGTGGGGGATGGATAGAACTGCTTGTAACGCGTGAACAGGGAGTCCGCGGAGAAGCGGGCCTGGTGCAGGGTGGTGTAGATGTCGCGCAGCTCGGTGCGCTGCTGGTCCATGATCCGGCCGTCCCACTCCCGGAAGCCGACGAAGTTGTGGCCGGAGACCGTCTCGTCGGTCAGCCACGATCCGTCGCGCGCCAGGTCGTCGTAGGCGCGCTGGAAGTCGCTGACCACGGTGGAGGTGAACAGGGGGGCGTTTAGCGTGTCGTCGAGCTGCTGGTCGCCCACCGCGCCCGGGTTCTGCACGTCGAGCACGGAGCCGCAGGCGGCCAGCGCCCCGGCCAGGACCAGGGCCGGTACGAGGGCCGCGGCGCGCCGTGCGAGGTTTCTCTGGTTCATGTGGTGTCCAGGTCTATGGGGAGTGGCGCGGCTAGAAGCGGGCGTTCAGCGACACGATCAGGCGCCGGAGCATCGGCACCGACATGTAGTCCGAGCGGTCCGACGAGGCGAAGCCCGCCGTGTTGGCGGTGCCGTTGAAGTTCACCTCCGGGTCCATCCCCAGGTAGTTGGTCCACATCGCCAGGTTCCGCCCCGCCACCGTCAGCGTCACGTCGTCCGACCGGAAGGTGCGGGTCAGCCGCTTCGGGAGCGAGTACGAAAGCGACACCTCGCGCAGCTTGACGAAGTCGGCTTTGGTGACGAAGGGGAGGGTGGAGCCGGAAAGGCGGATCGCCACGTCCTCCGGGTCCGCCTGCGGGTTGACCACCTCGTAGGCGACCTGGTTGCTGTTGCGGATGAACTCGCCCGCGTTCCACATGTAGCTGCCGCCCTTGTAGTCGGCGAACACGTACAGGCGCAGGTTGCGGAAGAAGGTGAAGGTGTTGGCGAGCGAGGCCTCGCGGGTGGGCGTCGAGGGGCCGATGTAGACGGTGTCGTCGTGCGTGGTGCCCAGGATGCCGCGTCCGCTCGCGTTCTTTTTGACCGTGCCGTCCGCGTTGCGCGCCACCCTGATCCCGAAGTAGCTCCCGATCGGGTATCCCTCCCGGATCCACTGCGTGGTGGCGAAGTCGCCGCGGTACTGCGTTTCCAGCCCGCCCATGTCCACCATCTCGTTGTGGTTGGTGGACAGGCCCAGGCGGGCATCCCAGTCGAAGTTGCGCCGGGCCACCGGCGTCCCCCACAGCGACAGCTCGATCCCGGAGTTGGCGATCTCGCCCGCGTTCACCAGGTGGGTGCGGTAGGTGGCCGTGCTCCCCGCGCCCAGCGCGTCCCCGCCGAAGCCCGATGAGGGGGCCACGGGGACGGGGAGGAGCGCGTCGTACGTGTGCTTGTCGTAGTAGGTGAGGTCCACCCCCGCCCGGCCGTTCAGGAACGCGCTCTCCAGCCCCAGCTCCAGCTCCGAGCCGGTCTCCGCCTTGAGGTTCGGGTTCCCGTAGGCGGCGGAGCGCAGCGCCGAGGTGACCGCCCCGTTGGCCTCCACCACCGCGGCGCCGCCGTAGTTGCGGTCGGCCGAGAACGGGTCGGGAGCGTTCCCCGCCTGCCCCCAGGCCGCGCGCAGCCGCAGGTTGTCCACCCCCGGGACGTGGAAGAACGGCTCGTCCGAGATCACGTACGAGGCCGACAGCTTCGGGTACACCACGGTGGAGAAGTCCTGCCCGAAGGCGGAGTTGTCGTCCACGCGGACGGCGCCGGTGAGGAACAGCTTGTTGGCCCAGCCGACCTGCTCCTGCACGAAGAAGCCGAGCGAGCTCTGCGCCTCCTGGAGCGAGGCGGCGCGGGTGACGGTCGCGGTGTTGACCAGTCGCACGTCGTTGGAGACCAGCCCCTCGCCCTCGCCGCGCGTGTACTCGTACCGGCGCGCGTTGAGCTGCGCCCCGAAGGAGAAGTTGGACGACACGTCGCCCCAGGGGAGGTCGTTGGAGACCGTGCCGGAGTAGTCCAGCGTGTAGCTCCGCCGCTCGGGCGTGAACTGGTAGATCGCGCCGTTGGCCACGTCCGAGCCGTACGGCG
>JAFAYN010000112.1 GCA_019240375.1 Gemmatimonadota bacterium | reverse complement strand
GGGCAGAAGCGCCTGGTCGCCTACGTGGTGGGGGAGGCGGTCTCGGCGGCCGAGCTGCGGGCGCACCTGGCGGCGCGGCTCCCGGAGTACATGGTGCCGGGGGCCTTCGTGGCGCTGGATCGTCTGCCGCTGAACGCCAACGGCAAGGTGGACCGGCGGGCGCTTCCCGCGCCGGAGCAGGAGAGCCACGCGGAGCACACGGCGCCGCGGACGGCGACGGAGGAGGTGCTGGCGGGGATCTGGGCCGAGGTGCTGAAGACCGGACGGGTGGGAGTCGAGGAGAACTTCTTCGAGCTGGGCGGGCACTCGCTCCTGGCGACGCAGGTGGTCTCGCGCGCCCGGCAGGCGTTCGGGGTGGAGCTGCCGCTGCGGGCGCTGTTCGAGGCGCCCACCGTCGCCGAGCTGTCGAGTCGCGTCGAGGTGCTGCGCGGCGCCGGCATCTCGCTCGCGCCGCCCATCGTGCCGGTCCCGCGCGAAGGAATGCCGCCGCTGTCGTTCGCGCAGCAGCGGCTATGGGTGGTGGACCGGCTGGAGCCGGGGAGCGCCACCTACAACATGCCCTACGCGCTGCGCCTGCGGGGCGTGCCCGACGTCGCGGCCCTGCGCGCGAGCGTGAGCGAGCTGGCGCGGCGTCACGAGACGATGCGGACGGTCTTCGCGGAGTGCGACGGCGTCCCGGTGCAGGTCATCCACCCGCCGGCTCCGGTCGAGCTGCCGATGGTGAACCTGCGCGGACTGCACGTTGGGGCTCGGGAGTCGGAGGCGCGACACCTGGCGGGGGCGGAGGCGATGCGGCCGTTCGACCTGGCGCGCGGGCCGCTGCTGCGGAGCACGCTGCTGCGGCTCGCGGACGACGACCACGTGCTCCTCTTCACCCTGCACCACGTGGTCAGCGACGGGTGGAGCATGGACGTGCTGGTGCGCGAAGTCTCCGTCCTATATGGCGTCTTCTCGCGCGGCGAGCCGTCGCCGCTGCCGGAGCTGCCGGTGCAGTACGCCGACTACGCGGTATGGCAGCGCGAGTGGCTGCGGGGCGACGTGCTGGACGCGCAGATCGGCTACTGGAAGGAGCGCCTGGCGGGCGCTCCGCCCCTGCTGGAGATCCCCACCGACCGGCCGCGCACGTCGAGCCGCGGCTCGCACGCGGCAAGCCATCCCTTCACCCTGACTCCCGGGGTGGCGGATGGGCTGCGCGCGCTCTCCCGCCGCGAGGGGACCACGCTGTTCATGACGCTCCTCGCCGCGTGGCAGGCGCTCCTGGGCCGCTACTCCGGGCAGGACGACGTGGTGGTGGGGACTCCGGTCGCGGGGCGGACCCACCGGGAGACGGAGGGGCTGATCGGCTTCTTCGTCAACCTGCTCGCCCTGCGTGTGGACCTGGGCGGAGCTCCCAACTGGATCGGGCTGCTGGGGAGGGTCCGGGAGGCGGCGCTGGGGGCTTACGAGCACCAGGCGCTCCCTTTCGAGCGGCTGGTGGAGGAGCTGGGCATCGCCCGGAGCCTCACCAACACGCCGCTCTTCCAGGCGATCTTCGCCCTGGAGCGGTCGAGCGGGGACGGCCGGCGCCTGGAGCTTGGGGAGCTGGCGGTGGAGCCGTTCGGGGGGAGCGACGGACCGGCCAAGTTCGACCTGGACCTCGTGATGACGGACATGGGGGAGTCGGTCTACGGGGTGCTGGTCTACCGCCGGGGGGTGTTCGCGGCGGAAACGGTGGCGCGCATGGCGGGGCACCTGGCCGTGATGCTGGAGGACATGGCGGCCGCCCCCGAGAGGCGCGTGTCGGAGGTGCCGCTGCTGCGCGGTGCGGAGCGCACCCAGGTGCTGGAGGCGTGGAACGACACCGCTGCCGGGCTCCCACGGGCGTGCATCCACGAGCTGTTCGCCGAGCAGGCCCGGCGCACCCCCGGGGCGGAGGCGGTGCTCGCCGACGGTGGGGTGCTCACGTACGCGGAGGTGGAGCGCCGGTCCAGCCAGGTCGCGCACCTCCTCCTCCGGCGCGGCGTAGGGGTGGAAGCGCGCGTCGGGCTTTGCATGCAGCGCGGGGCGGAGGCGGTGGTGGCGGTGCTCGGCATCCTCAGGGCCGGAGGCGCGTACCTCCCCCTCGACCCCGCCCATCCCACGGACCGGCTGCGGGAGATCTGCGCGGATGCGGGTGTTTCCGTCGTGCTGACGGACGCGGCCTCCGCCGCCCGGCTCCCCACGGAGGTGGAGGCGCTGCGGCTGGACGACCCGGCTATGGTGTCCGCGCTGGCCTCCATGCCGGAAACGGCGCCCTCCGTCCCCTCGGATCCGGGGCAGCTCGCGTACGTCGTCTACACCTCGGGGTCAACCGGACGGCCCAAGGGCGTGGCCGTAGCGCACGCTTCCGTGGTCCGCCTGGTGCGCGAGACCAGCTACCTCCCGTTCGGGCCCGGGGTGCGTATCGGGCAGGTTTCCAACCTCGCCTTCGACGCGGCGACCTTCGAGCTGTGGGGCGCGCTGCTCAACGGCGGCTCCCTGGCGGTGATCGAGCGCGAGGTCACGCTTTCCCCCACGGCCTTCGCGGCCGTGCTGCGCGAGCGGGAGGTCGGCGCGCTCTTCGTCACCACCGCACTCTTCAACCGCGTGGCCCACGACGAGCCGGGCGCCTTCGGGTCGCTTCGGCACCTGCTGGTCGGTGGGGAGGCGGTGGACCCGCGGAGCGTGCGGAGCGTGCTGGAACGTGGGGCGCCGGAGCGGCTGCTGCACGCGTACGGCCCCACCGAGACGACCACCTTCGCGGTCTGGAAGGAGGTGCGCGAGGTGGAGCCCGACGCGCAGCGGGTGCCGCTCGGGCGGGCGCTGACGAATACGACGCTCTACGTGTGGGATCGGTGGGGCGAGCCGGTCCCGCCGGGGATCCCGGGAGAGCTGCACATCGGGGGGCCGGGGGTGGCGCGCGGCTACCTCGGCCGGCCGGAGCTGACGGCGGAGCGCTTCGTCCCGGACGCGTTCGGGGAGCCCGGTGCGCGGCTGTACGCGACGGGCGACCGGGTGAGGTGGAGGGCGGACGGGGAGCTGGAGTTCCTGGGGCGGATGGACCAGCAGGTCAAGATCCGCGGCTTCCGCATCGAGCCGGG
>JAFAYN010000002.1 GCA_019240375.1 Gemmatimonadota bacterium | reverse complement strand
ACTGGGCCAGGATGGCGCCGGAGTCGTACTCCTCGTCCACGTAGTGCACGGTGGCGCCGGAGACGCGGGCGCCGGACTCGATTACCGCGCGGTGCACCCGCATCCCGTACATCCCCGACCCGCCGAACGCCGGGAGGAGCGCCGGGTGGATGTTGACCATCCGCCGGTGGAAGCGCTCCACCACCGCCAGCGGGACGAGCTGGAGGAACCCCGCGAGCACCACCAGATCGATGCGGCGCCGCTCCAGCTCCGCAAGCAGCGCCTCCGTGTACGCCTCCGCGCCCATTTCCCGCGCCGACAGCATCACCGAGGGGATGCCGGCCCGCGCGGCCCGCTCCAGCGCGCCGATCCCCGGGCGGCTCCCCACCACCAGTTCCACCCGCGCCGGGGTGTCCTGCGCCGCGTGGAAGCGGTCCAGGAGCGACTGGAGGTTGCTCCCCCCGCCGGAAGCGAGGACGGCGACGCGCGCGGGCTGGTGCAGGGCGGTTCTCCGGTTCGGGTGCGAAGCGCGGGAAGATAGGTTCTCCGGCCCGCGAGCGTCAACCGAAACGCGGAGCCGCCGCCCGGGAAACCCGGACGGCGGCTCGTCGGAACTCACTGCGGTCCGTGGCCCGGACCGGCGGTGGCCGCGCTACCTCACGGCGTCGGCTGGACGGTGTTGTTCTCCGGGAAGCAGGTGCAGCTCACCCCGGGAGGGCAGTAGCACTCCGGCTTGACGATCGACACCGTGGCCGTTCCGAGCGGCAGCACCCCGGCCGTCAGGTCGGCCTTGATCGTCACCGGGTTGGTGGAGGCGGGCGGGTTCTTCACGGTCACCTGCGCGGTGCTCCCGTTCAGTCCCGGAGTGACGGTGACGCTGTTGCCGTCGCTCGTGTACCAGTTGATCGTCCTGTCCGTGATCTTGTTCCCCACCTGGTCCGTGACCGTCGCGGAGAGCGTCGCCGACGCCCCGAACCCCAACTGCGCCGTAGCCGGCGTGATCGTGATGGTTTTCGGGTCGCCGTGCACCACCGTGATGTAGACGGAGGCGGAGAGCCCGCTGTACTTGAGCGTGACGGTCGCGGTCCCGACCAGCTTGCCGCGAACGTCCAGCGTGGACGCGGAGGTGGAGCCCTCGATGGCCAGCACCTGCGTGTTGGACACGGTCCAGGCGAATCCACCGGGCGGGAGCAGCTCGCAGCCGCTGGCGTCGTACACGTGCGACAGCAACGTCACCGCCTCGTTGCTCTTGAGCGTTCCGTTGAAAGCGATGGCGCCGATCGTCACCCTCGCCGGCGCACCGCAGCCGCTGGCGTCGGGAGAGGGGTCCACATCCGGGGCGATCACGCTGGTGAGGTGGGATGGACCGCCGGACGAGGGGATGGAGGCCGCCGTGGGCGCGCCCGCGTCCTGACACCCCGCCGCGAGCGCCAGCGCGAGAGGGAGGAAGGAGCCGCGAAGGAAGGTGGGAAGCCGTTTGCGCAGGTGGAACATACTCGCTCCTGGAAAGGAAGGATGAAGAGGGGGAGGAAGAACCCGCACTGGGTAGGACACCGGATCAGCCCGAAGGGTTTGATCCGCGATCCACGATCCGCGGGAAGCCCTCCCCCGGAATGACGAGGAGGGAGGATCCCGGTCACGGGATCCTCCCTCCACCACGCCCTCTCTCCCCGCCGCGTCTTCAGCCGAAGGCGCTCCCGGCGGCCCCCTGCGCGAGGAAGGGGTTGGTGAGCCGCTCGTACCCCACCGTGGTCTCCGGCCCGTGCCCGGTGTACAGCGTCATCTCGTCCGGGAGGGTGAGCACCTGCTCGCGGATGGAGCGCATCAGCGTCTGGAAGTCGCCGCCGGGGAGGTCGGTGCGCCCAATGGAGCCGCGGAACACCACGTCGCCCACCAGCGCCACCTCCTCCCCCACCAGCAGCACGTGCCCCGAAGCGTGCCCCGGGGCGTGGCGCACCGCCAGCTCGCAGTCGCCGACGCGCACCACGTCGCCGTGGGCCAGGTACGCGTCCACCGGCGGGGGCGGCTCCACCTTCACCCCGAACCACTCCGCCTGCAGCGGCGTAGCGTGGTACAATTGCTCGTCGTCGCGGTGCAGGAGGACGGGAGCGTCGGTCGCGCGCTTAGCCTCCGCCACCCCTTCCACGTGGTCGATGTGGGCGTGGGTCAGGACGATCAGGTCCACGGCGACGCCCTGCTCCTTCACCGCCTGGAGGAGCTGCGGGGTGGCGGCGCCCGGGTCCACCAGGATTCCCCGCCCCGAGGCGGTGCAGGTGACCAGGTAGCAGTTCTCCCCGAAGGCGCCCGCGGTGAACCCCTGCACCTTCACCGCCCCGCTCCCGACCTCAGGCACGGAGCACCTCCAGCACCTCGTCCGCCCCGTGCGCGCCCGGCGCCGCGAAGACGATCCGCCCGCTGGTGTCGATCAGGAAGGTGGAGCGGGCGACCCCGCCGTTCTCCTTGAGCGTCCCGAACGCACGGGCGATCTCCCCGCCCTCGTCCACGACGAGCGGGAAGTCGAGCGTGTACTTGTCCACGAACTTCTGGTGGCTGGCCAGCGTCCCGTCGTTCACGCCGAAGCGCGCGACGTTCGCGGCGGCGTACTCCTTCCCCTCGTCGCGGGCCGTGCACATCTGCTTCGTGCACCCAGGGGTGTCGTCCT
>JAFAYN010000483.1 GCA_019240375.1 Gemmatimonadota bacterium | reverse complement strand
TGGTCGGTGCGCTCCGCCTCGGCGCGGCAGTGGTGGAAGTACGGGCACCCCGCCGACGCCGCGTCCACGTGCCAGGCCGCCTCCGCCGGGGCCAGCGCGGCGATGCGGGGGAGGTCGCGGCGCAGGAACTCCTCCACGTGAAAGCGGTAGGCGCCCAGGCGGAAGCGCTTCGGGCCGCGCGTCCCCCGCGACCAGATGGCGCCCCAGCGGCGGTCCGGCCGTCCGGGAATCCCCTCGGCGCGGCAGATCTCCTCCAGCAGCACGTTGTAGAAGGCCACCTGCGCGTAGTGGGCGACGGTGGCCTCCCGGCTCGCCTTGATGTCGATGACCCGAAAGCGCAGGGTGCCGTCGGGGCGGCGGTGAACGCGGATCAGGTCCGGCTGCGCGGGGGCGATGCGCACCAGCGCCGGGTCGATCCCCCACCGCCGCGCGAACCCCTCCGGGTCGGGGAGGCGCAGCTCGGGCTGTACCAGGAACTCGTACGCGCCGGGGTCGCGGAGCGCGGCGACCGTTTCCGGGTAGGGGAGGCGCAGCGGCTCCCCTCCGGCCGTCCACCCGCGGACGCGCACCCTGTCCTCGCCGAAGCGGCGCAGCAGCTCGTCCAGCTTGCGGCGCTCCCAGCGGCGGCCGGCGCGCATCAGCAGCTCCGAGCCGGGGCGCGGCCCCACCAGCGGGCCGGCGGCGGGATCGGCGTTGAGGCGGGGAACGTCGGGGCCGCGCTCCCCCTCCGGGACCAGGTCGTAGCGGAGCTGCCGCTCGCACCGGAAGCGGAAGAACTGGGCGACCAGCGTACCGGTCAGCCGCAGGGGAGCCCTGGGTTGCTGCATGGGGTTCGGAACGGCCGGGAGAGCGCTGCGGGGGATCGACACAGGGCGAATCGTACCGGCTCCCCCGCGCGTGGGCAAGTGCGCCTGGGGCACGCTTGCGCGGCGCGGCTCCCCGCCCTATACTTGAGGGCGTTGAAACTGATTCTCAGCTTCGCCCTTACGATCGAACGCCCCGATGCTCAGGCAGCTCCTCAGAAGGCGCACCGAGACCAAGGCCGCCGCGGCTCCGCGCTGCGGCGCGTGCCCGCTCGCGGCCTGCGCCACCGGGTGCCGCGCCGCCGTCCTCCAGATGGAGTGCGCGGGCGACGAGGCGAACCGGCTGCGCAACATGGGGCTCTTCGAGGGCGCGTGCGTCACCGTGGTCGATTCGCGCAACGGGATGCTCCTGGACGTCAAGGGCGCGCGCCTGGCCCTGGGCGCCGCGCTGGCCTCCGCCATCCGGGTGCTGCCGCTGGGCTCCTGAGTTGAGGCGGGCACTCTCGGAGCTCCGCCCAGGCGACCGCGGGCGGGTGGTGGCGGTCGCGGGCGACGCCGACGCGGCGCGGAGGCTGATGGACCTGGGGGTGATCCGGGGGACGACGCTGGAGGTGGTCCGCACCGCCCCGCTCGGCGACCCGATGGAGGTGAAGCTCCGGGGCTTCATGCTGACGCTCCGCCGCGCCGAGGCGGAACACATCACGGTGGAATAGAAAGCAGAGCAGCGGACGGCGGAGCGATCCCGTCCCTTCCCGCACCCCCGTTCGCGCCCCCGGCGCGTGGCGGGGGTTTTCTGCGTCGGGACATCACGTAAAGTCCCGGCGCACCTTGCTCCGGAGCGCGGTTGAGAATAGTTTTCAACTGATTACGCGAGCGGCGTCCGGTGCCTACCCTGGACATCACCCGCACCTCGATCCGCCCAGCGGGAGCAGCCGTCGGAGTGCTGACGAAAGCCGAAGTCCCCTCGCCGTCGATCGCCGCCACGCCGGATACGCTCCGCGTGGCGCTGATCGGCAACCCCAACACGGGGAAGAGCACCCTGTTCAACGCGTTGACGGGGATGCGCCAGCGCGTCGGGAACTACTCCGGGGTGACGGTGGAGCGCGTCGAGGGGCGGTACTCGGACGGGCCGGGGCAGACGGTCACGGTGATCGACCTCCCAGGGACGTACTCGCTGTCGGCCAGCTCCCCGGACGAGGAGATCGCCCTGAGCGTGCTCCTGGGGCTCGCCGAGGGCGTCCCCGTGCCGGACGTGGTGGTGGTGGTGGTGGACGCGCAGAACCTGGAGCGCAACCTCTTCCTCGCTAGCCAGGTGCTGGAGCTGGGACTTCCCACCGTGGTGGCGCTCAACCAGGTGGACGCCGCCGAGGCCGCGGGGATGCGGATCGACGCGGTGGAGCTGACGCTCCAGCTCGGCGCGCCAGTGGTCCCCACGGTGGCGACGCGCGGACAGGGGCTGGACGTGCTGCGCCACGCTGTCCGCAAGGCGCCGGGGCTCCCCGTCCCCGGGCGGCAGTTCGAGCTTCCCGCCGGGGCGGCCGCGGCGCTGGCCCCGGTGGAGGCGTGTCTGGTGGAGGCGGGCTTCTCCCCGTCCGCGGCGGGGATGGAGGCGCTGCGCCTGATGGCGGTGCCGCGCGCGGAAGGGCACCTGGCCGGGGTCCCCGGGCTGGAGGCGGAGGTCGCGCGGGCCGTGGCGGCGCTGGAAGCGGACGACGTGTACCCGCCTGCGCTGGAGGCCGAGGCGCGCTACGGGTGGATCGCCGGGGTGGTGGACGCCGCGGTGCACCGGGTGGCCGAGCCGGGGACCACCGTCACCGACCGGATCGACGCGGTGGCGCTGCACCGGGTGTGGGGGCCGCTGATCTTCCTGGTGCTGATGGCGCTGGTCTTCCAGTCCATCTTCACCTGGGCGGCGCCGCTGATGGACACCATCGAAGCGGGCTTCGGGATGCTGGGGAGCGCGGTCGGGGCGCTCCTCCCCCCGGGCGACCTGCGCAGCCTGCTGGTGGACGGGGTGATCGCCGGGGTGGGGTCGGTGCTGGTCTTCCTCCCGCAGATCGCCATCCTCTTCCTCTTCCTGGGCTTCCTGGAGGACAGCGGGTACATGGCGCGGGCGGCCTTCATCATGGACCGCTTCATGCGCGGCGTGGGGCTGCACGGGCGCAGCTTCATCCCCCTCCTGTCGGGGTACGCCTGCGCCGTCCCGGGGGTGCTCTCCACCCGCACCATCGAGAGCCGGAAGGACCGGATGGCGACCATCATGGTCCTCCCGCTGATGAGCTGCTCGGCGCGGATCCCCATCTACACGCTCCTGATCGGCACCTTCATCCCCTCCGTCGCGGTGGCGGGGATCTTCAACCTGCAGGGGCTCACCCTGCTGGGGATGTACCTGCTGGGGACGCTGACCGCGCTGGGGATGGCCGCGGTCTTCAAGACGACGCTCCTCCGCGGGCAGGTGCGGCCCATGATCATGGAGCTGCCGCCGTACCGCCTCCCCAAGCCGCGCGTCCTGCTCCTGCATGTGTGGCAGCGGTCCAAGGTGTTCCTGCGGCGGGCAGGGACGGTGATCCTGGCGATCTCCATCGTGCTGTGGGGGCTGGCGACCTATCCCAAGACCCACGCCGCGCCCGGGATGTCGGAAGAGGCGGCGCAGGAGCTGCAGCTGGAGAACAGCGTCCTGGGGACGCTGGGGCACGGGGTGGAACCGCTGGTGCGCCCGCTGGGGTACGACTGGAAGATCGGCGTGTCGATCATCAGCTCCTTCGCGGCGCGCGAGGTGTTCGTCTCCACGATGGGGACGATCTACGGGGTGGGGAGCGCGGACGAGACCTCCGGCGCGCTGCGCGACCGGCTCCTCCACGAGCGCAACCCGGCGACGGGGAAGCTGGCGTACACCCCGCTGATCGCGCTGGGGCTGCTGGTGTTCTACGTGTACGCGCTGATGTGCGCCAGCACGGTTGCCGTGGTGCACCGCGAGACGGGGGGCGGCAGGGAAGGTCTCCAGTGGGCGACCTTCCAGTTCCTTTACATGCTGGCGCTGGCCTACGGCGCGGCCTTCCTGGTGTACCGGGTGGGGCTCGCGCTGGGCTTCGGCGCCTGACGAGGAGAAAGCATCATGGACGCACAGATCGCGCAGACGCTCGCCGTGGCGACGGTCCTTCTGGGCGCCGTCGGCTACCTGGCCCGCCGGGTGGTGCTCGCCGTGAGCGCCTCCCGCATCAAGGACGCCGGGTGCGCCGGCGGGTGCGGCTGCTCCTCCGGGCACTGACCCGGGGCCCGCTCCCAGTTCCTCTCGCTCCCCCGCGGAGACACGGCACGCGCCCTGTCTCCGCTCGGCTTTTCGGCCCGGCTCCTCCCCTTCCCGTCCTTTCCCGCTCCCGATGAAGGTCCTGGTCACCGGCGGTACCGGCTTCCTGGGTCGTCACCTGGCCCGCGCGCTCCTGGAGCGCGGGGACCGGCCGTACCTGCTGGGGCGCGACTTCGCCCCCGCGGCGGAGGCGCTGGCGTCCGGGGCCGTCGCCGTGCGCGCCGACCTGCGCGACCGCGAGGCCGTGGCCGCGGCGTGCCGGGGGATAGACGCAGTGGTCCACGCCGGGGCCCTTTCCGCGCCCTGGGGGCCGCGGGCGGAGTTCCACGCCGTCAACGTGGGCGGGACGGAGGCGGTGCTGGCGGGGTGCCGGCGGCACGGCGTCGGGCGGCTGGTGCACGTTTCCTCGCCCAGCGTGGTGTTCGACGGGCGCGACCAGGTGGATCTCACTGAGGCGGCGCCGTACCCGCGGCGCTTCACGTCGGTGTACTCGCTCACCAAGAAGCTGGCGGAGGACCGGGTCGCCGCCGCGCTGGACGTCCCCGCCGTGATCCTGCGCCCCAAGGCGATCTTCGGTCCGGGCGACCGCGCGCTCCTCCCCCGGCTGGTGGACGCGGCGCGCGCCGGCCGCCTCCCGCAGGTGGGCGACGGGAGCAACCGGGTGGACCTGACCTGCGTGGACAACGTCGTCCACGCGATCCTGCTCGCGCTGGAAGCCCCTGCCGCCGTAGGCCGCACCTACCACGTCACCAACGACGAGCACGTCCCCCTCTGGCCGACCATTCGCGGCGTGCTGGAGCGGCTGGAGGTCCCCGCGCGGCTGCGGCCCGTCCCGCTCCCGGTGGTGCTCGCCGCGGCGGCGCTGATGGAGGCGCGCGCCGCCGTCACCGGCCGTGAGCCGACGCTGACCCGCTACTCGGCCGCGATCCTGGGCCGCACGCAGACCTACGACATCACCGCCGCCCTGCGTGACCTGGGCTACGTCCCGCGGGTCTCCGTGGCGGAGGGGATCGAGCGCACGCTGGCCTCGCTGGTGGGCGGATGACGGACGGTCCCCTGCTCCGCTGCCACGTGCTGGACACCGGGTACTGCCTGGCCTCCGAGCACCACGTGCTGCGCGGGGCGCCGCGGCGGCGGATGGAGTGCCACGCGCTGGTCGCCCTCCTCCACCACCCGGAGCACGGCTGGACGCTGTTCGACACCGGCTACGCGCCGCGGGTGCTGGACGCCACCCGCCGCTGGCCCTACCGGCTGTACCGCGTCGCCACCCCGCTCCGCATCCCCGCCGCCGGCGCGGTGGTCGACCAGCTCCCGGCGCTCGGCGTCGCCCGGGACGAGGTGCGGCGGATCGTCCTGTCGCACTTCCACGCCGACCACGTGGGCGGCCTGCGCGACTTCCCGGCGGCGGGGATCGTGGCGCTGCGCGAGGCGTACGACGACGTGGCGGGGCGGAGCGGCTTCGGCGCGTTGCGGCGGGCCTTCCTCCCCGACCTGCTTCCGGCTGACTTCGCCCAGCGCACGGCCCTTCTCCCGGAGCCCTCGGGGGCGCCGCTCCCCGGGCTCGGTCCCACGCACGACCTGTTCGGCGACGGCTCGCTCCTGCTGGCGCGCCTCCCCGGGCACGCGCGCGGCCAGCTCGGGATGCTCGCGCGGACGGAGGGCGGCCCGGTCCTGTTCGCGGCGGACGGCGCCTACACCGCCCGGTCGATCCGCGAGCGGCGTCCCCCGTCGCGCGTCACCCGCCTGTTCGTGGACGACTTCCGCGAGGTGGAGGCGACGCTCGGCCGGCTGCACGAGTTCGCGGCGGCGCGGCCGGAGGTGCGTATTGTCCCCACGCACTGCCCCGAGGCGCTGGAGCGGGAGGTGCGGCGGTGAGGGCGGCGCGGCTCGCCGGGATCGCGGCGGAGTGGGTGGGCGCGCGCTGGCGGTGGTCACGGCTGCGCGGGCCGGCACTGGAGCGCTACCGGGAGCGCCGCGCGCGGGCGATCGTCCGGCTGGCGCTGGAGCGCTCCCCCTTCTACCGGGCCCACTGGGCCGGGCACGATCCCGACGACTGGCGCTCGCTCCCGACGGTGGACAAGCGGGGGATGATGGAGCACTTCGGCGCCTTCAACACGCTGGGGATCCCGCGCGACGAGGCGATGGAGACCGCCCTGCGCGCCGAGCGCACCCGCGACTTCACGCCGACCGTGCGCGGGGTGACGGTGGGGCTCTCGTCCGGGACCTCCGGCCACCGGGGACTCTTCCTGGCGAGCCCGCGCGAGCAGGCCGTCTGGGCGGGGACCATCCTGGCGCGGGCGCTGCACGGCGGCTTCCGCCGCGAGGGGTGGCGGGTCGCGCTCTTCCTCCGCTCCAACAGCAACCTGTACGAGAGCACCGACGGGACGCTGATCCGCTTCCGCTGGTTCGACCTGATGACTCCGCCGACGGAGGCGGTCGCCGCGCTGAACGCGTACCGGCCGCACCTCCTGCTCGGCCCACCCTCGCTGCTCGGGCTGCTGGCGGACGCGCGGGAGCGGGGGGAACTCCGCTTCGCGCCGGAGCGCCTGGTCTCGGTGGCCGAGGTGCTGGAGCCGCAGGACCGGGAGCGGCTGGAGGCCGTGTTCGGGGCGCCGGTGCACCAGGTCTACCAATGCACCGAAGGGTTGCTGGCGGTGAGCTGCCCGGCGGGGTCGCTGCACGTGCAGGAGGACCTGGTACACCTGCAGCTGGAGCCGGTGGGCAACGGGTACGTCACCCCCGTCGTCACCGACCTGCGCCGGGTCACCCAGCCCATCGTCCGCTACCGCCTGAACGACCTGCTGCGGATGGACGACGCGCCCTGCGCGTGCGGCTCGCCCTGGCGGGTGATCCGCTCCATCGACGGCCGGTGCGACGACCTGCTCGCCTTCGAGCAGGCGGACGGCGGGACGCGCCCCTTCTTCCCCGACACCATCCGCCGCATGGTGCTGCTCGCCGACGGCGGGGTGGAGGACTACCAGGCGTTCCAGGACCGTCCGGGCCACCTGCGCGTCCACCTGGCCGTTTCCGACGACGCCCCATTCGACGGCGTCGCGCGAGCGGTGCGGGCGAGCGCCGAGAGCATCGTCGCGGGGTACGGCTGCCGCGCGCCCGTGGTGGAGGTGGAGCGTGGTCTGGTCCCCGTCGCGCCCGGCGCCAAGCGCCGCCGCGTCCGGCGGCTCGGCTGACCCGTGCGGATCCTGGTCACCGGCTCGCGAGCGCCCGTCGCGCTGGGGATGGTGCGCGCCTTCGCGCGGGCGGGGCACACCGTGTACGCGGCCGACACCCCGCGCTGGACCCTGGCGAGCCACAGCCGCCACCTTGCCCGACACTTCCGGGTGCCCGCGCCCCGCTTCGACCCGGCGGGGTTCGCGGCGGCGCTGGAGCGGATCGTCGCCGCGGAGCGGATCGACGTGCTGGTGCCGACGTGCGAGGAGGTCTTCCACGTCGCCCGCGCCTTCGACCGGCTGTCCGCCCTCACCCGGGTCTTCACCATGCCCCTGGAGACGCTGGCCGGGCTGCACCACAAGGGGAGCTTCCAGGCGCTCGCGGCCTCGCTGGGGATCTGCACGCCCCGCACCGTGACCGTCTCCAGCGCGGACGAGTTGCGGGCGGCGCTCCCCGGCTTCCCCGCCTACCTGCTCAAGCCGGCGTACAGCCGCTTCGCCACCCGCATCGTCACCAACGGGGGCCCGCTCGCCGGCCGCGTCCTGGTGGACGAGGTGCGCCCGACGCCGGAGCACCCCTGGCTGGTGCAGGAGTTCGTAGGGGGCGAGCTGCTGTGCAGCTACTCCACGCTGCACGCGGGCCGGGTGACGGCGCACTGCGCCTACGAGACCCCGTTCCGGGTGGACCACGGCTCCGGGGTGCGCTTCGTCTCGGCGGATGGGACGGCCACGCGGGAGATCGTCGCGCGAATCGGGGCGGCGCTGGGGTACACGGGGCAGCTCTCGTTCGACTTCATCCTGGGCGCGGACGGGCCGGTGGTGCTGGAGTGCAACCCCCGCGCGACCAGCGGCGTCCACCTGCTCGACCCGGCGAAGCTGGTCGGGGGGATCCTGGACCCGGAGCAGCCGGCGTGGACCGAGCCGGCCGGGCGCGGCGGGCAGCTCTGGGCGCCGCTGCTGGTGAGCGTGGCCGGGGAGCCGCGCCGCTGGAGGGCCGGCCTTGCGGCCCTACTCCGCGGCGGCGACGTGGTGCTCGACCCGCGCGACCCGCTCCCGGTGCTGGCGCAGCTCGGCCTGGGGGCGCACTTCGCCGGGGTGGCGCGGCGCAACGGGACCGGGATGGCCGCGGCGACCACGCACGACATCGAGTGGAACGGGGAAGCGTGATCGCGCTGTACGACCGTGCGGATGTCGACCGCCTCTCCTGGCCCGACACCCCGGACGGCGACTACGCGCGCAGAGTGCTGGGGCCGCTGGTGCGCGACGGGGCCGAGCGCTTCATCGCCAACGTCCACGCGGAGGTCCGGGCGCTGGCGGTGGACGGAATCGTGCTCCCGCTGGTGCTGGCGGACCCCTCGCGCGGCGGGACGGACTCGTACGTCGTCTCGCCAACCAACCACTACGTGGACTACGCCCGGCGCGAGGTGGAGCTGGAATTGGGCGGTTCGCGCGTGCTCGCCGCGCTCCTCCCGCCGCTGATCGAGGGGTTCCGGCCGCTGCTGCGCTGGGGCCGGATCGAGCGGGTGGCGTACGTCAACAACTGGCTCCTGTCCACCAACCTGTACCCGCCGCTGGAGCGCGCCGCGCTGCGGGAGCTCCGCGACTTCACGGCGGGGGCGTTCCCGGACCGGGCGGTGGTCTTCCGCTCGGTGAACGAGCGCCTGAACGCGGCATTGCTCCACGACCTGCTGGCGCTCGGCTTCCGGCCGGTTTTCAGCCGCCAGGTGTACCTGTGGGATCCTGCGCGCACGGGACCGGTCCCGCGCTCGCTCCGGCAGGACGCCGGCCTGGCGGGACGAACGGGGTACGAGTGGATCGAGGCGGAGGGGATCGCCGACGCGGACGTCCCCCGCCTCCGTGAGCTGTACGCGCAGCTCTACCTGGGCAAGTACTCGCCCTTCAACCCGCAGTTCACGGAGGGCTTCGTGCGGGCGGCGCTCCGGGAGCGGTGGCTGACCGTGCAGGCGCTACGGCGGGACGGGCGGATCGACGCGGTGCTGGGGTTCGTGGAGCGCGATGGGACGATGACGGCGCCGCTGATCGGCTACGACCGCGCGGTGCCCCGGGAGGAGGGGTTGTACCGGCTGATCTCGTACCGGCTGGTGGAGGAGGCGCGCCGTCGCGGGCTCCTGCTGAACCAGAGCTCGGGGGCGGCGGCGTTCAAGCGCTTCCGCGGCGGCGAGGCGGCGCTGGAGTTCAACCTGGTGTACCACCGGCACCTCCCGGCGCGTACCCGGGCCCCCTGGCGCGTGCTGGAGGCGGCGTCGCGCGGCGCCATCGTTCCGCTGATGCAGCGGCTGGAGCTCTGACCGTGGAGGGCGGGATGGAGGGTCGAAACGACGGTGCGCTCCCGGTGAAGCTGGCCGGGCTCGGATACCACCTCCCCGTGGGGGTGGTCACCAGCGCGGAGCTGGACGCGCGGCTGGGTGTGGAGCCCGGGTGGACCGAGCGCGTCACCGGCGTGCGGGAGCGCCGCTACGCGAGCGGGGAAACCTCGGTGGGGATGGCCGCCGCCGCCTGCCGCCGCGCGCTGGAGCGGGCGGGCGTGGCGCCAGGGGAGGTGGACGCCATCGTGGGGGCGTCGTCCATCCCGCAGCAGGCCATCCCCTGCACCGCCGCGCTGGTGCAGCGCGAGCTGGGCGCCCCGGACGGCGGGAGCGCCTGCTGGGACGTCAACGCCACCTGCCTGGGCTTCCTGTTCGCGCTCCAGTCGGTGGCGCACCTGGTGGCGGCGGGGGTCTACCGGCGGGTGCTGGTGTTCAGCAGCGAGATTGCCGCCCACTCGCGCGACCCGGCCGCCCCCGAGAGCGCCGCCCTGTTCGGCGACGCGGCGGCGGCGGCGCTGGTGACCCGCGCGGCCCCGGGCGAGGCGAGCGCCTTCCACGCGGCGCGCTTCGCCACCTACGCCAGCGGCGCCGACCTGACGCGGATCGTGGGCGGCGGGACGCTGCACCACCCCAACGACCCCGCAACCACCCCGGAGATGAACCTGTTCCGGATGGAGGGGCCGCCGGTGCTGCGGAAGACCGCCCGCCTCCTGGGCCCCTTCGTGGACGACTTCCTGGCGCGCGCCGGGTGGAAGCGGGAGGAGGTCGACGTGGTCGTCCCGCACCAGGCCAGCCGGGCGGGGCTCGAACTCCTGAGCCGGGTC
>JAFAYN010000399.1 GCA_019240375.1 Gemmatimonadota bacterium | reverse complement strand
CGTCTTGCGCAGCGTGGTGAGGCCGAAGGTCTTGTTCTCCACGGCGTAGCGCTCGCTCCCCACCCGGAAGAAGCCCCGCGTCATCAGGCGCACCACCGTCGCCAGCACCCGCTCGCGCCCCACCCCCTCCTGCGCCAGGTGCCGGTTGGTGGCCTCCCGAAGCCGGGGGAGCACCCTCGCGAAGTCCAGCAGCTTGCGGTACTTGCGCCGCGCCCCCTTGTTCACGAAGTCGGGGTGGTAGCGGTACTGCTTCCGCCCCGCCGCGTCGATCCCGGTGACCTGCACCTTGGCGTCCGGGTCGGGGGAGATCTCCACGTCGGTCCAGGCGGGGGGGATCACCAGCGCGCGGATGCGCGCCAGCGCCGCCCTGCTCCGCAGCGGCTCGCCGTTGGCGCGGAGGTAGGTGAACCCCTCCCCGGGTGTCCCGACGCGCCGCCAGGGGGCGCCCGATCCCTTGCTCATCTCCCTCCCGGTGAAGGCTGCGCGATCCGCCGCGGGGCCCGCCCCCGCACCACCGCCCCTGATTGCAGGACACGTTCCCGGAACCCGGGGGCGGCGCGGGGTATCAGGGGCCGACCCGCAGCGACCGTCACCCTGGAACCACCCGAGCGATGCCCACTCCCTCCCGTCCCGCGCCCCGGAAGCTCCCCGTCCCCTGGCCCATCCTGGTGCTGGGGGTGCTCGCCGTGCTGGCGGTGGGCTACTCCCTGTTCGCGCCGCGCGCCTCGGCCGCCGAGCACCCTGCCCCGCGCGCCGGGATCACCGCCGCGCACGTGCAGCCGGCGGAGCGCTACGCCGAGGACCCGCGCGTGGCCCAGGTGTACGCCGAGGTGGCGAAGATGGCCGAGACGGTGGACGGGCTGTACTGCTACTGCCACTGCTCGCGGCACGCCGGGCACCGGTCGCTCCTGTCGTGCTTCGAGGAGGACCACGGCGCCCAGTGCGACGTGTGCCTGGGCGAGGCCGACCTGGCGTACCGGATGAAGCAGCAGGGCGCCTCGCTGGAGCAGATCCGCCGGGAGATCGACCGGCAGTTCGGCCACCGGGCGTAGCCAGAACCGGAAGACCCGGGCCGGAACACGGCGCCGCCGGATCCCACCTGGGGTCCGGCGGCGTTTCTTTCAGGGGTCCACCTTCACCACGCCGCGCTCCGCCGCGGCCTCCAGCGGGGTGGGGACCGGGTAGTAAGGGTCGCCCAGCGTCTTCGCGATCCCGCGCACGCTGTCGGCCAGCGCGTTGTAGCGGTCCACCGCGGCGTGGTTGCGCTCCAGCACCGTTTCCCACTCGTGGAACTGGTCGTTGCGCCGGCCGACGTGCTCGTTGTACCGCCCCAGGTCGCTCCGGTACGCCTCGTACAGCGGCATGGACAGCTCGCCCCCGCGCGAGTTCTTCCCGTACGCGTTCAGCTCGCGGCGCTCCTCCTCCAGCTTCCGGTCCTCGCCCTGGATCCGCGTCCGCAGGGTGTCCAGGCGCGCCCGGCTCCGCAGCACCTCCACCCCCGCGTCCACCAGCCGCGTCCGCATGGCGGTGAGCCGCGCCCGGTCGTCCGCGTACGCGAACCAGTCGTACCCCTCCTTCGCCAGCTTACCGGCGATCACCAGGAGGAGGAAGAGGACCAGGGTGCGGGCGCGCACGTTCACGGGTACAGCCTGGGGAGGGGCGTCATGCTGGCGGGTCCGGGGGAACGAGGCGACGTGACGGAAGATGCCGCCGGGGGCCCGCACCCGCAACGGGGCCCGGTGGAAGCGCGATCCCCGCGCGGCGAGAGAAACATCTGGATCGATGGCACGGGTCGTGCTGCACAACCGGCTCCCGCGTCGGAATTTACACAACGCCGCAGACTGGCGCCCGAGTCATACAGGAGGTACACGATGCAGCCCAGACGTCGACGCCCGCCCCCACCGTGGGAACGCAGACTCCCGGAGCAGCGGCACCCGATCGGGCACGTGAGGCGGCGGTGGCCGAGTGCCTACGACGGCGGCGAGCCGGTGAACCCGCGCCTCAACCCGCGCTACCGGCGCGCCTTCGACGGCGGGATGCCGTCCGGCGAGCGGGGCGGCACGGGGGGGATCGGCGACCGGCGCCGGCGCAGCACCTTCGACCGGATCCGGCGCAACCCGATCCGGCACGGGCTGATCGGGCTGTCGATCGCGGGCGCGGCGGCGCCCGTGGCGATGGCGCGCTACCAGCGGGTGGTGCGTAACGACCCGGGGCACGAGCAGATCATGGCGCAGTCGCCCATGCAGCGGCTGACGGACGCGTCCGTGGCCCAGGCGTGGGCGGAGGCGAAGGTGAACGCCGACGCCCAGGCGAGCGCGAGCACCGGCGTGAGCTCGGAGCGCGAGTCCACCATCCAGGAAAAGCTCGCCAAGTACCAGCAGTTCGGACTGGAGCGGCACCTGGCCGACCGGATCTACGACCTGGCGCTGGAGAACGACCTCGACCCGGACATGGCCTTCGGGCTGGTGCGGACCGAGAGCGAGTTCAAGGCGACGGCGAAGAGCCACGTCGGCGCGCGCGGGCTCACCCAGCTGATGCCGGCGACCGCCCGCATCATGCGCCCCGGGACCACCGCCAGCGACCTGGAAGACCCGGACGTC
>JAFAYN010000160.1 GCA_019240375.1 Gemmatimonadota bacterium | reverse complement strand
ACCATGATGAGCAGGTCGCGCTTCTGCTCCGACCTGTGGGAGGTGCGGAAGAGCGCGCCGACGAAGGGAATGTCCATCAGGAAGGGGATCCCGACACGGGTCCCCACCACCTCGGTGACGGAGAGCCCCGCGATCACCGCGGTCTCGCCGTCGCGGACCATCAGGCGCGTTTCGCCCTGCTGCGTCTGGAAGGTCACGCCGATGTCGGAGGCCGCGGGCGCCGCGCTCGACCGCTCGGCGTGGAGCTGCATCAGGATGCGGCGGTCGGCGGTGATCGTCGGGGTCACGCGGAGCCGGATCCCGGTCTCCACGAGCTGCGCCGTGGCGCGGGCGGTCCCGGCGCCGCCGGCACCGCCGCCGGAGCTTCCGCCGCCGTTGGCGCTCCCCAGGTCCACCACGCGGATCGGGGTCCGCTCGCCCACCCAGATCTCCGCCTGCTGGTTGTCCAGGGTGGTGATCAGCGGGGCGGCCTGCACGTCCGAGAGCTCGGCGGTCTGGAGCGCGTCCAGGAAGGTGACCAGGGTGTAGCGCCCCATCACCAGCGAGATGATGGTTTCCAGCGAGGGGCCGACCACCCGCGAGTTGGCGTTGCCCAGGGCGGCGATGGAGTTGCCGCCCAGCAGCACCAGGTTGTCGTTGGTCAGGTTGCCGGTCAACTCCCCGGTCTGCAGGTCGCGCTCGGGGACGCCGACCAGCCGGTTGAGCGAGTTGCCGCGGGAGTCCTTGAGGTCGTAGGTGACGCCCAGGTCCTCCACGTTGGTCCTGTTCACGAAGATCAGCTTGGTCTGGATCGACACCTGCGAGGTGCGGATGTCGAGCTGCCCGACCAGCGACTCGATGCTGTTCACCACCCCACCCACGTCGGTGACCACCAGGGTGTTGGTGGTGGGGTTGGCCGAGATGGAGCCGCGCGCGGTCTTCATCGGGGTCAGCGTCGTCACCAGCTCCGCCACCGGGACGTAGTTGATCCGGATGGAGCGGGTGACCAGCGGCTCCTGCTCACGCCGCTGGGCGAGCTGCTCGATCCGGTCGACGCGGATGATCCCGCCCGGCCCCTCCTCCGAGGCCAGGCCGTTGGCGCGCAGGATGGTCTCCAGCGCGATGTCCCACGGCTGGTTGCGGATGTCCGCGGTGATGTTGATCCCGGCCACGCCGGAGCCCGCGATGATCGAGCGGCCGGCGAAGTCCGCGATGCTGGCGAGCACGTCGCGGATGTCCGTCTCGTAGAAGCTCACCGTCATCGGGCGCGCCCGGGGGCGCTGCGGCTGCTGCTGGGGCTGCTGCCGCGCCGGAGCCCGCGTCGCCGAGCGGGAGTCGGACGGAGCGCCGCTGCTCCACGGCTCGAACCCTTCCGGGCTCCCGGCGATGGAGATGCGGAGCCCCTCGGGAACCCGGGAAACGGTGTAGCTGGCCGCGCGCTGCAGGTCCACCACCACCCTCACCACGTCGGGCGAGTGCTGGTTGGTGCGCACCGCCACCACCCCGCCCCGGTCGATCCCCTGGAACCGGTCGGTGGAGAGGCCGCTGCGCGCCCCCTGCAGGTCCACCACCACGCGCGGCGGGGAGGAAAGGGCGAAGTCGGTGTAGCGGACGTCACCGCTCACCTCGATGGTCAGCTCGGTGCGTCCCCCACGCGGCTCCAGGCGGAGCGTGGTGATGCTCCCCCCCGGGTCGTTCGCCGCGGGCGTCGCCGCCGCGGGCCGCGCCGCGAGCAGGGCGGGGATCAGTGCCACCATGGCCAGCAAGCGCATCATTGTCCGTTCCCTTTCTGGGCGGCCGGGGGAGTGGTGGGCGCCTGCTGCTGGGGCGCCGCGCCCCGGTCCTGTGGTTCTCCCTGCTGCACCGGCTCGGGCCGCTTCAGCACCAGCGACTCGCGACGGATCACCCCGAACTCGTTGATCACCACGTCCACGCGCCGCGGGTAGATGGCGGCGACGGTGATCCCCCCGACGCGCTCGCCGACCCGGAGCCGGAAGCGCTTCTTGCTGGTCGCCTCGCTGAGGATCGCCGCCGACAGCCGCGGGTTCGGGCTGTAGATCACCCCCGAGAGCTGCATGTCCTCGATCCGGTACCCCAGCTCGGCCGGGGTCGCGAGCGAGCGGAACGGGTCGGGGCGCCCCGCGTCGGCGTAGCGGAACACCTCGCGCCGGTACACCAGCGGGGGGGTGTTCCCCCTGGCCTGCGCGGAGGCGAAGACGATCGCGGGACCCACCCCGACCGCCAGCGCGCCGAGGAGGAGGAGCCTAGTGGGAGTTCGCGGCATGCGGAGCGTTCTCCGTGGGAGCAAGGACATACGTTTCTACCGAAAAGCGCGCTTCCAGGCGCTGCTGGGTCTGGCCGGCCGCTTCGGTTTGTTGCTTGGCTTCGCGCAGATTGAGCAACCACAGCAGGATGACGCAGCCCAGGGCGCAGCAGAG
>JAFAYN010000089.1 GCA_019240375.1 Gemmatimonadota bacterium | reverse complement strand
CTCGCGCATTATCGGCGCGAACCCGGCTACTGGCTGAAACGGATAGGAGGGGAGCCGTAGCTCGATCTCCCCTTCGTCTCTCAGTCCATCCGCACCACCACCCCTTCCCCGCCCCGCAGCACCACCGTCCACTCCACCCCCTCGCCGTCGCGCTCCGGGTTGGTGGAGAGCACCACCGTCCCCGAAGTCCCCCGCCTCGCCTCCAGGCTCTGCGTCTCCGCCCCCAGGTTGAGCGCCACCAGGAAGCGCCGCCCTTCCCCGCTGCGCACGTACGCCAGCACGTCCCCCTTCGCCTCCACCGGCTCATAGGCGCCGGCGTGCAGCGCGGGCTCGGCGCGGCGCAGCTCGATCAGCCTCCGGTACAGCGACAGCAGCGAGCGGGGGTCGTCCCGCTCCCGCTGCACGTTCACCTCGGTGAAATCCTCCGCGACGGGGAGCCAGGGCGTCCCGGTGGTGAAGCCGGCGTTCGGGGAGTCGTCCCACTGCATGGGGGTGCGCTCCGGGTCGCGCCCCATCCCGATCCCCGGGAGGTTCTTTTCCCATGGGTCCTGCACCCTCTCCGGCGGAATCTCCACGTCGTGCATCCCGATCTCGTCGCCGTAGTACAGGGTCGGGGTGCCGCGCAGCGTCAGCAGGAGCATCGCGGCCACGCGCGCCTGCGCCGCCCCGGCCCGCGTGGCGATGCGGTGCCGGTCGTGGTTCCCCAGCACCCAGTTGGGCCACGCGCCGGGGGGGAGCAGCTCCTCGTATCGCCGGACCGCCGCGTCGATGGCCCGCGCGTCCCAGGGAAGGGTGACGAGCTGGAAGTTGTACGGGAAGTGGCACCCCCGCCCGCCCTCGCCGTAGTAGGCGACCAGCCGCTCCACCCGGTTGTAGATCTCCCCGATCAGCACCCGGTCCGGCCCGTACTCCGCCAGCACCCCGCGCATCCGGGCGATCACGTCGTGCACCTCCGGGCGGTCTCCCGAGTACACGCGCAGCAGCGAGTCGAAGGGGTCGCGCCCGGGGCCCGCGACGTACTCCGGGTTGGGCGGGTTGTCCCGGAAAAGCTCGTCCTTGATCACGTTCTGCACCGCGTCCACCCGGATCCCGTCCACCCCGCGATCGAGCCAGAAGCGGATCACGTCCAGCATCGCCGCTTCCACCTGCGGGTTGCGCCAGTTCAGGTCCGGCTGCTCGCGCAGAAAGATGTGCAGGTAGTACTGCCCGGTGGCCTCGTCCCACTCCCAGGTGCTCCCCCCGAAGGCGCTCCGCCAGTTGTTGGGCGGGCCGCCGTCCGGGGCCGGGTCCCTCCAGATGTACCAGTCGCGCTTCGGGCTGTCGCGCGAGCGGCGCGACTCCACGAACCAGGGGTGCGCGGCGGCGGTGTGGTTGGGGATGTAGTCCAGGATCACGCGCAGGCCGCGGGCGTGCGCCTCGGCCAGGAGCGCGTCGAAGTCGGCCATCGTCCCGAAGAGCGGGTCCACCCCGCAGTGGTCCGACACGTCGTAGCCGAAGTCGGCCATCGGCGACGGGTAGAACGGGGAGATCCAGAGCGCGTCCACCCCCAGCCAGCGCAGGTAGTCGAGCCGCGCGCGGATCCCCGCAAGGTCCCCCACCCCGTCGCCGTCCGCGTCCATGAAGGAGCGCGGGTAGACCTGGTAGACGATCCCCCGCTGCCACCAGAAAGATTCAGTCACGCGACAGCTCCGGAACCACCTTTTCGCCGAATACCTCCAGGAAATACTCCTGCTCCTCCCGGTTCACGCAGTGGATGTTGACCTCCTCGAACCCCATCTCCACGCACTCGCGCAGCCACTCCAGGTGCCACCGCCAGTCGGCGGAGATCTTCATCTTCTCCTTCACGTCCTCCGGGCGCACCACCTCCCCCACCGCGTCGAACTGCGTGGGCATCCGCAGGTCCGAGATCACGTAGCTGGGGAGGATCACCGAGCGCCACTGCTCCCAGGCGACCCGGATCGCGTCCTCCTCCCGCTTCGCGAAGGAGAGCTGCGCCTGGAGGAAGATGGGCTTCCCCTCGCCGCCCCCCTCGCGGAAGGCGCCGATGATCTCCCGCATCCCCTTCGGCTCCCCCACGATGGTGATGAGCCCGTCCGCCCACCCGCCCATCCACTCCGCCGTCTCGGGGGTGAGCGCCGGCCCGATCAGCGGCGGCGGCGTTGCCGGGAGCGTGTACAGCTTCGCCTCCTCCACGTGCAGGAGCCCGTGGTGCGTGACGGTCTCCCCGGCCCACAGGGCGCGCATGATCTCCACCGCCTCCAGGAGCCGGGCGTTCCGCTCCCCCTTGGTGGGCCAGCGCTCGCCCACCACGTGCTCGTTA
>JAFAYN010000044.1 GCA_019240375.1 Gemmatimonadota bacterium | reverse complement strand
CCGCGCGGAACGCAAGAAGGGCGCCTACCGGGGCTGCTCCCCGGTAGGCGCCCGGCGGACGGTCAGCGCGCGGCGAGCGCGTCCGCGACCTCGCGGAGCTGGTCCGTGTGCCGGACCTCGTGCCCGCCCACGAACGCGATCCACTGGTACAGGTCGATCTCGCCCAGCGCGGGGTGCGGCGCCGTCACCTCCCCCAGCGCCAGCCCGTCGCCGGCGAGCACCGCCCGGCGCAACGCCCCCCGCGCCTGTTCCAGCGCCGCCCACGCCCCTTCCGCGTCCAGCCCCCGTGGGGTCGACGCCTCGGAAGCCACCCGGGGGCGGCTGCGGTCGCGGACCAGCGCGACGTAGTTCTCGGGGACCACGGGGCCGGTCTCCGTTTCCTCGCGGAGCCCCTCGGCGCGGGCGGCGGCGATCCGGCCTTCCAGGACCCCGGCGATCCGGTTCTCGACCATGGACAGGTGCTCCAGCACCTCGGCCACCGACCAGCGGTCGGGCGCGGGGCGCTGTTCACGGAGCGCAGGCGGGACCCGGTCCACCTCGGCGCGGAGGGCGGCGCGGTGCGTGTCCAGCTCGTCGAGAAGACGCTGTGTGCGTACGTGCATGGTGTGGTTCCGTGAGGGAGTGGGATCTGACGCTACATCATCGGGCCGGCGCCGCCCGCGCCGGCGGAGGGCGGGCCGTAGCGCGCCCTCAGGAGCGAGGCCGGGCCGGAGGGCGGGACCTGCACCACGAACAGGTGGTCGTACTCGGTGTCCGTGATCGGGGCGACCTGCTTCCCGCTCAGCGCCCGCACGATCTCGGGGACCGTGTTGCTGTGGCCGACCACCACCACGGTACGCCCGCGGTAGCGGGACAGGATCTCCGCCGCCAGGTCGCGGGCGTAAGTGGCCGCGTTCGCCGCGGTGGCCGGGCGCACCACCACCGCCTGCCCGGCGCGGGTCGCCAGCGGCTCGCCGGTGGCGCGGGTGCGGCGAAACTGGGTGGCGTAGACCGCCGCCACCGGGGCGTCCGCCAGCGCGTCGCGCAGCGCCAGGGCGCGCTCCCGGCCGGCGGGGCTCAGCGAGGGGTCCTGCGGGTCGTCCGCGGCCTTTTCCGCGTGCCGCACCACCACCACGGTCGTGGTCCCCGCGGCGTGGCCCTGGCCGGCGAGCGAGGCGGGCGCGGCGAGCAGCGCCGCGGCCAGGGCGAGGCGCCGGAGCGCGCGGACGGGCGCGGATCGGGTCATGACGGGCTCCTGGAGAAAGGGCGGTCAGGGGGCGGCGCGTCCGAGCATCCGCTCGCGGACGGCAGGATCCCCGCCCCGCACATAGTAAGCGGCGGGCGCGGCGGGAAGCAAACGGCTCCCGCCGCCGTGGCTACCGGCGCGTGTACGCCACCACGGCGACCAGGAGGACCACCACCAGCAGGACGAGGAGGGCGACCAGCCAGCGCTTCTGCGAGGAGCCCTGGGGCGAGCCGGCGGAGCCCCGCGAGCCTTCCGCCTCCGCGACGAAGACCTGGAAGAGCGGGAAAAGGTCGTGCGCCGTGAAGGCCGCCCCGTACCCGCCCCGCCGCAGCGCCGCCCGGGTGTCCGGAGCGCTCGCGACCCAGGCGTCCAGCTCCTCCGGCGTGGTGGCCACCGCCCCGTCGTGGACCATGCGCGCGGCCATGCTCCGGGTGATGGTCCGGACCTGGTCGGGGAACCTGTATCGCGGTGGTCGCATCGGCGCTGCCTCCCGGTGGTGAGGGGACTTCCAGGCTGGGGTCCGTCAGGCCGGCGCCCAGGCGGCCGGGTCCTGCCGGTAGTACGACGCCAGCTCCGCGTACAGCGCCGGGTGCCTCCGCTTCAGCGCGGCCGGCTTCTCGAAGAAGAACTCGGTCGCCACGGCGAAGAACTCGGCCGGGTTGGTGGCGCCGTACTCGTCCAGGAGCGTTTCCCGTCCGTCCTCCGCCGCCTCCCGCAGCGCCGCGTAGTGCTCGCGCATCACCACGCCCCAGGTCCGCAGGGCGGAGGCGCTGTCCAGGTACGGCGTGCCGTCCGCCGCCCCGTCCTCCTGGTCGAGCTGGTGGGCGAACTTGTGGAAGACCACGTTGCGGCCGTCGTCCACCGTGGCGGCGCCCAGCTTCACGCTGTCCCAGGCGAGCACCACCGTGCCGTGCCCCCACGACTGTCCCAGGACGGGCTCCTCCCCCTCCGTTTCCAGCCCACCGTGCACGGCGGCGCGGGCGTACACGGGGACGACGGTGCTCGGGTACACCAGGATGGAGCGCAGCCGGGCGTAGCACCCCGCCTCCGGGAGGTTGAGGACCAGGACGCACGCCTGCGCCGCGATGGTGACGCGGATCTCGTCCGTCATCTCCAGCCCGCCGCACCCCTCGAAGTTCTTTTCGGCGACGAAGGCCTGCACCTGGCCGTGCAGCCGCTCCCGGTCCGCCATGGGGAGGAGCCGGTACAGGGGGAAGGTCCGCTCCAGGATCGCCCGCCACGCCCGGGGGAACGGCCGCGGACGGGCGCGCGCCCGTGCCCCCGCCCCGCGCCGGCGCCAGGCGAGCAGGGCCGCCGCCAGGAGGACGGCCACGACGAGCAGGAGGGCGGGGTGCCGCACGGGAGGCGCTACGCGTCGGGGAAGCGGCTCCCGTACCGCTCGATCCACTCCAGCGCCGCCTCCTCCGGGGCGAGCGTCCGCCCCTCCCGCTCCTCCACCTCCCTGCGGTACGCCTCGATGGAGCAGACCTGCTCGACCATGCGCGACCGGAAGGCGGCGCTGGAGTCCAGGAAGCGCGCGCCCACGCAGTAGCCGCCCTCCTCGGGGCTGCACCACGAGACGCGGGCGTGCGCCTCGAAGGGCGGCTTCACCTCGGGGATGCGGATGTCGATGATGCTCCCCGGCTCGACGTACTCGTCCGACCGGAACGCCAGGCCGCCGAAGCTGACGTTCACCCCCGGGCGCGACCGCGGGGCGCGCCCGGGAACGGTGCGCACCTCGATCGGGACCTCCGCGGCGTGGCGGATGAACTCGCGGCGCGGGTTGAGGCGGGTGGCGCTCAAGGCTCGCCCTCCATCGGCGGTGCTCCTGCCACGGGGTGAGGAAGCCGTGGGGCCGCCCCGCGGTGCGGAGCGGCCCCGGCGGCGCGAGGGCTCAGGCCCCCTGGCCCGACTGCCCGGACGAGCCGCCCTCCTGCACGCGCTTGTCCGGCTCGCCGGTGGTGGCGTCGAGCGGCGCCTGCGTGGAATCCGGCGAGTCGAGTCCCCGCCCTACCTCCCCATGCTCGCGGATCAGCTCGTTGAGCCGCGGGTTGTCGCCGTGCTGGTGGGGCGTGCCCTGGTTGTTTTCCTGTGCCATGCTTCCCTCCGGGGTTTCGGGGTGAGCCCGCCCTGCCCCGCACGGGGCGTGCCGGACGGAGCGGCCGGGACCACGTATGCGCGGGCGTGGCATGCATCTGGCGCCTCCCGGCCCCTTCACCGGGAACGAGCGCAAAGGGGAACGGATGCACGGGACGAGAAGCTGGGCGGTGGCGGGACTGGCGTGGATCCTCGCCGTGGGTGGGTGCGCCCGCGACGCGCACGACGCCTTCGACGCGGACGACGACAACGCACCCGAGGCGCCGAGGGCACGTCCGGCGGCGGTGTCGCGGACCCGGCCGGTGCAGCCACGGCCCGCCCCGCCGATGAGCGCGGCGGACTCGGCCGCGGCGCGGGCCCGGGTCGCCGCCGAGGGCGACTCGCTTCGGGCCGACTTCGAGCGGGGACGCAAGCTGCTGTGGAGCGAGGTGTGGGAGCTGCGCCGCGACGTTAACGCCAAGCAGATCGCCACCGCGCAGAGCCTGGGCGTCCGCGCCTCCGGGCAGGCGGAGATCGACCGCCTGGTGCGCGAGG
>JAFAYN010000029.1 GCA_019240375.1 Gemmatimonadota bacterium | reverse complement strand
ACACAGCACATGCGCCGCACCGAGCCCCGCATCGGGTGGTTCTCCGCGAGGACGCCCCGCGAGGAGCAGCTCGCGACCCTGATGCCCGGGCTGAGCGCCGCCGGCGCGTTCCTGCACGAGCTCGGCGCCGGCTACGGGCTGGAGATGCGCGACCCCACGGCCGACCTCCGCCTGGTCGAGTTCTGCTTCGGGATCCCACGCGACCAGTATTTCCGCGACGGCCAGCGGCGCTGGCTCGTCCGCCGGGCGGTGGACGGGCTGCTCCCCCCCGCGGTGCAGTGGAACACCCGGCGGGGCGTGCAGTCGAGCGACATGACCCGGCTGGCGCTCGGCGAGCTGGACCGGATCGGCCGGGCGGTCGCGCGGGTCGAATCGTCGCCCCTCGCGCAGCGGTACCTTTCCCTGCCGCTGCTCCGCAAGCTCTGGGCGGACCTCCGGCAGCCGGAGGTCGCGCAGGCGGAGTTCTCCGCCTACTACCTCTTCGGGATGCTGTCCGTCGGGCTGTTCCTGGTACGCGAGGAGGAGGGCGCACGCGCCCGCAGATAGCGGCACATGCGAGGCGCTTCCTTGCCCGAAGGGCAAGGAAGCGCCATCCTTTCTCCTCCGTGCGGGCCACGCCTACCTTATCAGGAGACCATCCATGCAGCCGAACTCACGCGACGCGAACCTGCCGGCCGCCGACGCTGTCGGGCAGAACCCCTCCGGCGGCAAGCTGGCGTGGCACACTCCGGCGCTCGAGGAGGTCCCGTTCACCCGCACCGAGGCCGGCGGCGCGGGCGCCGTTTACGACTTCACCGTCTACTCCGGGTCTCGTTGAGCGATCCTCTCCCGGCCCGGACTCCCTCGCCAGCGCCCCTCCTCTTCCGGCCGGACCGGCCGGCCGCCCACGTGCAGGACGGCGGAGTGATCCTCGAGCACGGCCCGAGCGGCTCGGGGATGCAGCTCAACGGCACCGCCCGGCGAATCTGGGAGCTGACCGACGTTCCCATCGACCTGGATACGCTGTGCGGAAGGGTGGCGTCGGAGTTCGAGGTGAGCCGCCGGGAGTGTGACGACGCGGTACGTGCCTTCCTCGACGAGCTCGCGTGCCACGGGCTCGTCGAGGAGGTGGCCGAGGCGCCCGGCGACGCTGCTACGCGGAGCCGCTACCTCGACCTGCTGAAGCGCTCGCTGGTCAACCTCGTCTACCCCGAGCACGAGCTGCGCATCGAGCTGCTGGAGGAGCACGGCCGGTCCGGCGGCCCGCGGCCGACCGAGCAGCTCCTGCGCGACATCCGCTACCGGTCCCCCGCCGCCTTCGACGAGCTGGTCGCCTCGAAGCGCGACGGCTCGGTGCGGCACCGGCGCCCGAGCCGGTTCTCGCACACCATGGTCGGGATGGAGCGCCTGGACAACCTGGAGTACTGCGCGCGGAAGGTGTTCGCGGACGGGGTTCCGGGGGACTTCCTCGAGGCGGGCGTGTGCCAGGGGGGCGCCGCGATCTTCATGCGCGGGCTCCAGGTGGCCTTCGGCGAGGCCGACCGGCGGGTCTGGCTCGCCGACTCCTTTCAGGGGCTCCCGCTCCCGACGCACGAGATCGACCGCGCCTGGGACCTGGACTGGAGCGAAGCGAGGCAGCCCTGGCTCGCGTGCGACCTCCCCGCCGTGCAGGACAACTTCCGCACCTACGACCTGCTCGACGATGGCGTCCGCTGGCTGCCGGGGTGGTTCTCCGAGACGCTCCCGTCGGCCCCCGTCGAGCGGCTCGCCATCCTGCGCGCGGACGCCGACCTCTACCAGTCCACGCGCGAGGTCCTGGAGTCGCTGTACGACCGGGTCTCCCCCGGCGGGTTCGTCGTGATCGACGACTACGGCGGTGTCGATGCGTGCCGCCTCGCCGTGGATTCGTTCCGGGCCGAGCGCGGCATCACCGACCCGCTCCGCCGGATCGACTGGACCGGCGTCTACTGGCGGCGGGAGGGGTGACCGGGCGGTTCCGCGCCCTGGTGCTGCACCCCCACCACATGATGGGGGAGAGCCAGGGCGTGTGGTACCAGAGCGTCGACTACCCGGTGCGCCTCTTCGCGGACGACGAGGAGTGGCGCATCGACGCGCTCGGCGCGCACGACCCCGGCGCTCCCGCCGCCGCGCTCGCGTGCGACCTGCTCGTGGTCCACATGCTGAGCACGCCCGAGCTCGAGTCGGTGATCCGGCTGCGGCGCGAGCGGGGCCGGCCGACGGTGTACGAGATCAGCGACAACATCCTCGCGCTGGGCGGCTGGCTTTCCCCGACCCACGCGCTCCGCAGCCCGCTCGTACGGCAGCAGGTCCTGCGCTACGCCGCGCTCTCCGACGGCGTGCAGACCTACTCCCCCGGCGTGGCGGAGGCGTTCGCCTCACTGGGCGACCACGTCGCCGTCGTCGACTATTCCCTCCCGGACGTCCCCGAGCAGGTCCCCGCCAAGCCGGACGGGTTCGTCTTCGGCTGGTCCGGCTCGACGTCGCACCGCGAGGACCTGCTGGCCCTTTCGGCGGTGGTGACCGACTTCTGCCGGCGCCACCCCGACGCCACCTTCGCGTTCATGGGGGACCGGCGGCTGCTCGACGAGTGCTTCGCGGGCATTCCCCCGGCGCAGCTCCGGTACCGGCCATTCAGCCCGCACCCCGAGTACCTGGAGTTCGTCCACGACTGGCACGTGGGGATCGCGCCCGCCGAGGACACCCCGTTCAGCCGGGGGCGGTGCGACGCCAAGTTCGTGGAGTACGCGGCCGGCGGCGCGGTCCCCCTCCTCAGCGACATCCCGATCTACCGGCCGCACGCCGACCGCGCGCGCCTGTTCGGGCACGCGGCGGATCTCGCCGCCGCGCTGGAGGAGCTGTACTCCGACCGGGACGCGCTGCGTGGGCTCGCCCGGCGGGCCCACGCGTGGGTCCGCGCCAACCGCACCTCCAGGCCCGGCCGCGCGGCGCGGAAGCGCTTCTACCGGTCGCTCCTGTCGCCGTCGGCCACGCCGGCGTGCGATCCGGTCCCGGCGCCGGAGCCCGCGCTCGCCGCGGCTCTCGCCGAGGCGATGGACGCCTCCCGCGGTCAGGACCACGAGCGCTCCCTGCGGCTCTGCCGGGAGCTGCTGCGTGCCCGGCCGGACTTCGCGCAGGCCGCCTGGCTCGCGGCGACCAGTCTCGACGCGCTGGCGAGGCACGACGAGCTGCTCGACGCCGGGGACGCCGACGGAGGCTCGCCGGTCTACGCGGACCTGCACGCGGAGCTGCGCTACCATGCTGCCCGCCGGGTGCGACCCGCCGAAGCCGGCCTCCACTTCGACCGCATCCGGAGTCCGCTGCGGCGCCTCCGCCTCCGGGCGTCCGAGGCCGGCGACAAGCGGGAGTTCTACCGGGAAGTGCTCCGGCACCACCCCTACGACTTCTTCGCCCTCTTCGCCCTGATCCAGCTGCTCACGCGGGAGGGGCCGGCGGACACCCCCGAGCTGACCGCGCTCTGGGAGCGTGCGTCCCTCGTGGCGCCGGAGCGGGTGCCCCACGCCCGTCGTCCCGCGCGCCTGACGCCCTTCCTCCCCGCCTGATGGCTGCCGCGTTCCGGTACACGATCTACGGCCTCGCGGTACGCTCGAACCAGCCGCTCCCCGCGCCCCAGGCCCCCGACGAGGGGCCGGTCGACCTGGACATCCACATCTCGGCCCGGCCGGACCGGTCCCTTGACTGGAGCGGACCGGAGCCGGTCTACGCCGGTACGGAGAGCCTCTGGCGCCTGGACGACCACACCTGGCGGCTCGGCTACACGGACCATCGCAGCGGCGCGCGGTGGGACCTCACCTGTGAGCACGGAGCGCGCATCACGATCCGCTGGACGGAGGGGATCTCCATCCCGGACCTCCGGACGTTCCTCCTCAACTCCGCCGTCACGATCGCGCTCCACCTGCGCGGCACCCCGTGCCTGCACGCCAGCGGCGTCGTGGTGAACGAGCGGGGAGCGCTGCTCCTCGGCCCTTCCGGTACGGGGAAGTCGACCACCGCCGCGGCGCTGGTGGCCGCCGGCAGCGAGCTCCTCACGGACGACATCGCGGCGCTCGACCTCCGGCGGCACCGGGTGCGGGTCCAGCGGGGCCACCCGCGGCTCCGCCTGCTGGCCGACAGCGCGGCCGCCATGAACGAGTGCTTCGACCGGCTCCCCCCCGTCTGGACCGATCCCTCGTTCAGCACCAAGCGCTACCTGGATGCGTCGGCCGATGCCGGTGGACGGCGCCGGGCGCCGGTCGAACTCGGCGTCGTCTACGTGCTGACACCGCGCGACGCGGAGCAGGGGGAGCCCGCGATCACGCCGCTGGCGCCGCGCGAGGCGCTGCGGTGGCTGCTCGGCTACACGTACGGCGGGGGGTGGCTCGACGCGCAACGGCGGGCGCGCCTGTTCCAGTCTCTCGCGAGGGTGACCGAGCTGGTCCCGGTGCGAAGGGTACACCGGGGCGACCGCCTCGCCGACCTCCCGAAGCTGGTCGACATGCTCTCGGAGGATGCCGCCCTGGTGACCGCGCCATGCCCGGGCTGAGCACCGCGGACTCCGGCCGGCTGGCCGTGGAGCACGCCGGCCCCGAGGCGGAGCGCCTGCTCGCCTCGCTCGTCGTCGGCCATGCCGACCCGCGCGACGTCGGTCCCGGCGACGCCGCGGCGCTCGTGTCGCTCGCCCTGGAGCATGGCCTCGCCCCCGTACTCCTCGCGGCGGTTCGGGACGCGGACGTCGATCCCACCGGCTCGGCGTGGGCGCCGCTCGTGGAGCACGCCCGGTGGGTCGCGTCGCGCTACCTGCTGGCGCGCGTCGAGCAGTCGCGCATCGAGGCCGCGCTCGCGCCGCTCGGGATCGAGTGGGTCTGGCTGAAGGGGTACGCCCTCGCCCACTCCGTGTACCCGCGGCCGGCGCTCCGGCCGATGCTGGACCTCGACCTGCTCGTTCCGGCCGGCCGGTGCGGGGAGGCGGAGCGCGCGGTGCGCGCCCTCGGCTACCGGCTCGCGGGAGATGCGCCGCCGATGTTTCGCGGCGTGGAGCGGACCTGGCACCATACCCCCGCGCTGCGCTCACCGAGCGGCGTGATGGTCGAGCTGCACACGCGGCTCCACCCCTCCGAGCAGCTGCTGGCGACGCCGCACCTCGCCTGGTTCCGCGCGCAGACCGTGGAAACGCACTCCGCGGGGGCGCGGGTGAGGCACCTCGAGCCCGAGGCGCAGCTGCTGCACCTCTGCGCCCACGCCATCCTGCAGCACGGCGAGGGGGACCTGCACCTCCAGCGGTACTACGACTGCCACCTGCTCCTCTCGCGCACCCCGCAGCTCGACTGG
>JAFAYN010000484.1 GCA_019240375.1 Gemmatimonadota bacterium | reverse complement strand
CCCTGGTGGCGCTCTTCGGGCCGGAGCACGGGCTGCGCGGGACCGCCGCCCCCGGCGAGGAGGTGGCCTCCGGGCGCGACGAGCGCACCGGGCTCCCCGTCCACTCGCTCTACGGCGCGACGCGGAAGCCCACCCCGGAGATGCTGCGCGGGATCGACGTGCTGGTGTTCGACATGCAGGACATCGGCGCGCGGCCGTACACCTTCGTGTGGACGATGGCGATGGCGATGGAGGCCGCCGCCGCGCAGAAGATCCCCTTCGTGGTGCTCGACCGCCCCAACCCGATCACCGCCGCGGCCGACGGGCCGCCGATGCACATGGACGTACGCAACGTCACCCAGGTGATCACCGGGTACTACACGGTCCCGCTGCGGCACGGGATGACGGCGGGGGAGGTCGCGCGCTACTACAACGCCGACGCGAAGATCGGCGCCGACCTGCACGTGGTCCCGGCGGCGGGGTGGCGGGGGAACATGTGGTTCGACCAGACGGGGCTCCCCTGGGTCAGCCCGTCGCCCAACATCCGCAGCCTGGACGCGGCGCTCAAGTACTCGGGGATGGTGCTTGCCGAGGCCACCAACCTGACCGTCGGGCGGGGGACGGACGCGCCGTTCACCTACCTGGGGGCGCCCTGGATGAACGCCACGGCGGTGCTGGCGAGGGCGAGGACGTACAACCTGCCGGGGGTGCGGCTGGACACGGTGGGCTTCGTCCCCAGCAGCCCGGATCCCAAGGCGTACATCCCCTTCCGCGGCGAGCGGGTGCACGCGATCCGGCTGACCGTGACCGACCGGGACCGGTTCGATCCGCCGCTGACCGCGCTGGTGCTGCTGACCGAGATCAGGCGGCTGCACCCGACGCAGTTCAAGATCACCGACGACGGGTTCACGCAGATGATCGGGTCGCGGTGGGCGCGGCAGGCGTTCGACCGGGGCGACGATCCTCGGCAGATCGCGCGGCGATGGGAGCAGGAGCTGGCGCAGTGGGAGACGGTGCGGAACCGGTATCGTCTGTACCCGGCGCGTTAGTTTCCTGTCGAGGCGGGCCGCTCCGGAGCCCGGCGGTACTGCTGCCGGTCTCCTGCGCGGGGGCGGTGAGCCTGCCGAAACTACCGGCAGTCTCCCCACCCGCGGAGAGAGCCTCACCGAAACAGCGCGGTGAGTCTCCCTCCGCAACATCATCTGGGAACGGCAGGAAACGGCAACAACGGCGAAGGGTCGGCACCCGCGCGGATGCCGACCCTTCTCTTTTGCCCTGCCGTACAGCCTTCCCCCAGAATTGGGGGAAGGTGCCGAGCGTAGCGAGGCGGATGGGGGCGTGCTGAGCCCGGGCATCGTGGGCCCTCACCCCGGCACTTCGTGCCACCCCTCTCCCAATTCTGGGAGAGGGGAACTGCTTGATGCTGTTGCAGTTGAGCCCCTCCCCTGCTTGCGGGGGATCGAGGGGGCAGGCTGTGGGGAGGGGGCCTGCAGGCTGTAACCTGTCCCCTATCCCCTCCTCACATCATCGCCGCCCGCACCACTAGCTCCTGCAGCAGGTAGATCGCGAAGATCGCCACCAGCGGCGACAGGTCCATTCCGCCCATGTCCGGGAGCACCGAGCGGATCGGGCGCAGGATCGCTTCGGTGGCGTTGCGGATCAGCACCACCACCGGGTTGGTGGAGCGCGGGTCCACGAACCAGGACATCAGCGCCCGGATGATGATCAGCCACTGGAGCAGTTGCAGCAGCCTGTAGAGTACCAGCCATCCCATGGCTACTCCCTCGGTTTCAGGTGGACGAATCCAGGAACGGTCCCAGGAACACGAACGTCGGCGTGCCGAGCGATTTCGCGGCGGCGAACAGGCGGTCCGGCGTCAGCCCGTCCACCTCCACGAGCCCCGCCGTCGTCCTCCCGCGCAGCAGGAGCTCCTGGGCCACGAGCTGGGCGCGCGTCTCGGGCGAGTCCAGCTCCCGCAGCCGCTCCCCCCGGAAGCGACGCAGGCGCTCCCTGAACACGAGCTCCGCCATCGGGCTCTCCGCGTAGGCGGCCACCGACTCGCGGATCCTCCCGGCCCACGCCTCCACCTCCTCCGGCTTCACCACCAGCTGCAGCCTCAGCTCGCCCCCGTCCGCGCGGCGGATCACCTCGCTCATGGCGTTGTACACCGAGCGCCGGCTCGGGCCGAAGGACAGCCGCTCCGACGCCAGGTCGGCGAGCAGGCGCAGCGCTTCCAGATCCGCGTCCGGGGGAAGGTGCCAGCTCGCCGCCACCCAGGTGGTGATCGAATTGTACTCCTGACGGATCGGCGACTCCAGCGGCTCGGCGGGGGTCGTCTCCGACCGCTGCCACCCCACCCCCTGGAAGAACACCGCGAGCGGCTGCCGCGCCTCCACGGGGTCCACCGGACCGACGATCGCCACCGCCGTCCGCTCCGGCACCAGGTTGGCGCGGATGAAGGCGTCCACGTCGGCCAGCGTCAATTTCCCCACCGTACTGGACGACCCCACCGCGGGGCGCCCCCACGGGTGCTTCGGGCCGAACACCGCCGCGTCCACCTCCCTGACGATGGCGTCCGCGGGGCTCGCCTCGCGCCCCACCAGCTCGGCCTGGATCGCGCGGCGCTCGCGCAGCGTCGCCACCGAGTCCACCGGGTCGCGGAAGAGCGCCACCAGCAGCGTCCGCGACGCCTCCTGCCACACGTCCGGCGCGGCGGTCAGCGTGAAGGCGAGCGCGTCCTTGTGCGCCTCCACGTCCAGGTGCGCGCCCAGCGAGTCCAGCACCGGGCGGATCGGCGCCATGGCTGCGCGCGCGGTCAGGTAGGCGAGCCCCGCCTGCTCTTCCCCTTCGTCCGAGGGGCCGGTCGCCACCATCACCTCCACCGCCACCACCGGCGTCCCCGGCTCCGCGCGCACCACCACGTGCTCCTGCGCGCCCAGGCTCCCGGCTGCCAG
>JAFAYN010000249.1 GCA_019240375.1 Gemmatimonadota bacterium | reverse complement strand
GAGGGGTCGACTACCGCGCCCCACAGGTACCCGTCGGCCACGATGCGGGTGAAGTCGATCCGGTCCACCACGCGCTGCACGTCGGCGGCGTACTTCGGCTGGTTCACGACGATGATCTTGAGCCAGACGAGGAGGCGCCCCAGGTCGGTGGCCGACCAGCCATAGCCGCGCTCGGTGGCCGCGGTGTCGTGGTCGTCGCGGCCGGCGATGGCCCCGGTGAGGGTGGAGTAGTTCTTGTTGGGGGCGACCCCGTCGAACAGCTTCACCGTCTGCAGGGTGCGGAGCGCGCGGCGCATGCGGGTGTCGTACTCGGACGAGGAGACGAGTCCCAGCCGCCCCGCGCAGTACAGCGCTGCCAGCCCGCTCGCGACGTCCCAGACCGTAGCGTAGGTGTACCCGTCCACGGAGTTGATCAGCCCGGTCGCGGGCTGGTACTGCCGGTCGGCGTAGGTCCACGCCGTTTTAGCCGCGTCCAGGAAGAGGGCCTGGTCCGGGTGCGGCGCGGTCCGCCCGGGCGGCGGCAGCTCCGGCGCGAGGGGGCCGAGCGCGGTCTCGGTGCTGCACGCGGCCACCAGCGCGAGCAGAACCGCCGAGGCGAGCCGCAGGGCGGGGCTCATCCCCTTGGGAATCCAGGTCATGGGAGCGCTTCGGGAACTTGGGTTTCTGAGCGGGGTCCGGCACCGGTACCCCGCCGCCGCCCGCGCGTTCACGTTCCGGGCCGCTACGTGGGAAAGATCGCCCGCGGGGCGTGGTACTGCCGGGGCCAGGGCTCCCACACCACGTCGGTTGCGCCCAGGTCGTATTCCACCACCCGCCAGGCGCCGCCCGGCTGCTTCCGGACCAGGGCGGTGACGGTCTCTTCGAAGGCGCCTGCGTCGATCGCGTCCTGGTACAGCGTTCCCCGGTAGTCTACCGGCTTCCCGTTCGCCCGCTCGGGGGTCCCCTGCAGGAAGGCCCAGCCGTCCTGCACCTTCAGGTGGGTGACCTGGAAGCGCACCGGCTGGCGGAGCTTCTTCTGCGCGACCTGGCGCACCGCGTCCAGGACCGCGGCGCGCTCGGCGCTCCCCGGCGGCGGGGTGTGCGCGCTGCGCTGCGCGGAGGCCGGGAAGCAGAAGAGGGCGAGCGCGAGGAGGAGGAGCGTGGCGATGCGGGTCATGGCGGTGGGATCACCGGTCGTGGAGGGCCAGCCAGCGGAGGGTCTCGTCCAGGGTGGTGCGCCAGTCGTCCTCGGACATCAGGTGCTGCGCGCCCGGCAGCTCGACGTAGCGGTGCCGGTCGGAGCCGGGGGCGTCCGCGGCCAGCGCCCGGTGCAGGGCGCGCGCCCCGGCCGGGGGGACGTTCTCGTCGTTTTCCGCGGTGACGGACAGGAGCGCCACGCGGTGGAAGGCTTCGCGGTGGTGGTGCGGGCTGTCGCCCTCCGGCCACTCCGGCGAGCCGAGGATGGCGACGGCGGCGCGGATCGAGGGCTCCACCACCACGGCGCGGTAGACGACGTACCCGCCCATGGAGATCCCCACCACCGCCACCCGCCCCGGGTCGGCCGCGCCCTCGTGCACCAGCGCTCGCACCACGGCGGGGACGTCGGCGGCGGTGCGCTCGGCCAGCTCCAGCATGGTCCGGAGGGCCTGCTCGCGCGGCGCGTCGATGCGCTCCCGCAGGTCGGGGAGGCGGCGCTCGCCGTGCCCCGCCGCGTCCACCCCACGGCGAGGAAGCCCAGCGCCGCCACCCGCTCCAGCTCGGGGCGGTGCACCTCCTTGTCCACCCCGAAGCCGTGGAACCAGAGGACCAGCGGGAGCGGTCCGTCCCGCCGCTCGGGCCCGGCGAGCAGCAGGGGAACCCCGTCGACCGTGCGCGACTCGAACGTGACCGGGACCTCGCCCGTCACCCGCCCACCCGCGCCTGGAGCCGCTTCGGCGCGACCATGCAGTACGACTGCACCACCTGCGACTCCAACTCCGCATCGTCGATGCGGCCCAGGACGATCCCGATCCACCCCTTCACCCCCACGTACGGCGGGACGAAGTACCGGTCGGGCGCGGTGCGGACCAAGTGCTCCTGCACCCCCAGCGGCGCGTTGCACCAGAGGGCGATGCGCCCGTCGCCGTGGTGGTCGTTCGCGAACATGGCGAACAGCTTCTTCCGCACACGCCAGGTCGGCTCGCCCCAGGCCTCCTGCTCGAACGCTTCCGGGCGCGCCAGGCAGACCCGCCGCGCCCGATCGAGGAACTCCGCGCTCACCGGCGCACCCGGAGCGTCAGGGGGACCACGGTGGTCCCCCAGCGGAGCTGGAGGACGGCCGAATCCGCGTCCACCACGGGGAAGGAGAACTGGAGCGTTTCCACGTGCTCGCCGCGCCGGGGCGCCGCCCGCACCCGCAGCACGTCGTGCCCCTCGGGGTAGCGCAGGTGGAACGCCGCGGCGGCGCCGCTGAAGATGACCGTCCAGGCGGTGGAGTCCGGGATCGTCCAGATCCCGTAGGTACCTGCGGGGAGCGGGTGCCCGTCGACCTCCACGGGGCCGGAAAGGGTCAGCCGGGCCGCGCTGTCCGCGCTCGGCGTCCAGATCCGCCCCCACGGGACCAGCGCCCCGAAGAGCGCCCGTCCGCGCGCCACCGGCCGCCGGTACACCACCTCCACCCGCGTCCCCGCGACGGTCTGGGCGACGCTCCCGAGCTGGCTCTTCGGCGCGCCCTGTGCCCGGGACGGGCCGCACCCGCAGAGGACGGCCGCCACGACGCACGCCAGCGCGCGCCGCGGCCGCCTTCCGGCCCCCACCGTCAGCGGCATGGCTCGTCGGCGGGGCGCAGCGAGGTGTTCGCGGTGGTCGGGTTGATGTCCAGGCGCCACTCCCACGCCCGGGCGTCCATCGGGTTGAAGCTGCGGCTGCGCTGCGTGCTCGTGGCCGTCCGGCCCTGGCCGACGCCGCTCCCTTCCGGCACCCCTCCCACCGGCACGGCTTCGAGGACCACGGAGGTGGCGGTGGTGCGCAGGTGCAGGCACCCCTGCTGGCTGGGGGCCAGGCGCAGGGTGGCGGACCCCGGGGCCTGCACCCGCACCATGTCGGCGCTCCCGTTGACCACCAGCACCGGGATCTCCGCCGTGCTGGAGGGGTGGTCCCCCGGCCCGGCCCGGCCCGCGCACGCGCTCAGAACCAGAACCAGACCGCTCTTCCAGAAACTTCCCATGGGCCGTGCTCCGCGAAAAAGGAGAAGGGATCCCGCAAAAGGTACCGCACTCCGATGGGTGCGCTTCAGACCGGCTCCAGCGGACGATGCGGCTCCGGCGGCAGCTCCACCCCGACCGGATCACCGGGGCGCACCTCGCCCCCGGAGACGACCACCGCCATGACGCCGGCCCTGCGGACGAGGGCGCCGTGCTCGTCGCGCCCCAGCACGGCCGCCGTCAGTCCCGGCTGGAAGCGGTCCAGCTGCGCGCAGGGGTTCCGCAGCCCCGTCACCTCCACCACCGCCGTGCTCCCCAGGCGCAGCCGCGCGCCGGTCGGGAGCCCGAGCAGGTCGACCCCGCGCGTGGTGAGGTTCTCGCCCATCGACCCGGCCGACACCGCGAACCCCGCGGCACGCAGCGCGTCGTGCAGCTCGGCGTGGATCAGGTGCACCTGCCGCAGGTTGGGCTGGCTCGGGTCGCGCGCCACCCGCGAGCGGTGCTGGACCGTTTCGCCCAGGTGCGCGTCGCCCTCCACGCCCAGCCCGGCCAGGAGCCGGATCCCAGTCCGGTTCGGCTTGCTGAACGCGTGCGCCTCGTCGCGGCTCACCGCCGTCACCACTCCGCTCATCCGCTTCTCTCCCGATGTGGGTTCAGCGCCGCCGCCGGACCGCCACCCGCGCCTTCCCCGCCGCGCCGGCGCGGACCACCAGCCCGGGGCCGGTGACGTAGAGCCCGCGCACGTCCACCGAGTCCACCGTCGCCGACAGCGTCAGGGCGCCGCCGACCGTCCGGTTCAGCCCCCGGGTCAGGAGCGACCGCCCGCGCTCCAGCACCGGCGCCACCGGCACCCGGGCCCGGTCGCGGAAGAGCGTGAGCAGGTCGTCGGAGCGGAGCCAGGCGAAGGCGTTGATCAGCTCGCTGTCGGTCTGCAGGTCGTAATCCAGGTCCGGGACCATCACCTGCCCGCTCCCGGCATCGTACCGCGGGGTGCCGACGAAGCGCAGCGTCCCGCTGGCGTCACCGGTGAAGGCCACCGCGAGCGCCAGACGCCCCCCGCTCACCGGCGTGGCGGTGACGGACTGCACGGTCACCGAGCGCCCCGCCTTGGTCACCGTCCTCCCGCGCAGCGCGTCGGTGAGGGCCCGCGAGGCGGTGGCGTAGTCCACGTTGCCGTCGAGCACGACGTGGAAGCCGCTGGAGGCGGTCTCGCGGACCAGGGGCGGGAGCGGCTTCACCGGCGGATCGGGCTCCGGGCCGGTCACCACCTTGGGGTAGGCGTCCAGCCCCGCCCGCACGGTGAGGACGTGCCCCTCGCCGGTGACGCGCCCGGCGCGGAG
>JAFAYN010000179.1 GCA_019240375.1 Gemmatimonadota bacterium | reverse complement strand
CCTTGCAGAAATCGTCCACCAAGACGTAGAGTATGAGCAGAAAGGTGTCTGGCGTGAGCATGGCTGAACTCCGGTCCTGGGCAAAGGCACGGTGAACAGCCTCTCGACCAGGCACCTTTCGTTCTCCTACGATTCACACCAAGCGTTTAATTCGATACTACCAGTCCGCTCAGACGACTGGAGGCGTTGCAATCGAGAAATATATCCGTGATCTCCTCAAGGAGCGCCTCTCGAAGTGGATATATAATGTGCCGTCGCGCGAGACTCTCGACCGCCTCCTAAACGATTTTTATGGTGCCTACGAGCGGTACTTGCTGTCTACGGACTCGGGAATCGCAGTCCTAAAGCTCCTCGATATGTCGAGCAACATGCAGAAGATGCTCGAACTTCTCACAGAGAAGGTGGCCGGTTCTCAATCGGATGCCGACGGTGCTCATCCACACATCACTCATGAGTTGCTGCTGGTACTTGGAATATCGAATGCACCTTACGAAATCGCCGAACGCGCTCCGTCTCACGTGGACGTAGTCCTAACGGAGGAGCGATCGCTCGTCCCCACCAAAGTTTACGTCTGTGCCATGTCTCAGCCCCTTAGCGAGATAAATATCGAGAAATTTGTCGACCGCAGCCGCTCACTACAGGAAGTCTCTCAGAGAGTTATCGTTCTGAACCAAGATGTTTCCCGAGAGTTGCATGAATACGCATCGCGACGAGGTGTCGCGATACTGTCGATATCTCAACTCCGGGAACGCCTGCTGTCAGGCGAGTATCGTGATGCTATTGTTCTCGGATCACACGCATGTCATCAACTTGTCGAGAGTTACAACGTCGGCGAAGTGTATGTTGAGCCTGATGCCACGCCGATCTCACCAACTGGTGAGGCGGTTGAACCAGGTCTAGAACCGCGTGCGCCACTAGCAGGTTATCTACACAGCTTTCTTGAATCTGCGGACGAGCGTCTGCTAGTGGTTCTAGGAGACTACGGATCGGGCAAGTCGGCGTGGTGTGCTCACGTGGCGCAGAGCTTCTCCGGACGAGATTCCGCTTACGTCCCTGTATATATCGCTCTCAGGCATCTCCGAACTTCCGACGAACTACCCCAGGTTATCCGCCGTGCAGTACGGCTAGCAAGGCAGCACGCAGGTGAGGGCAAGCACGTGTTGCTCCTTGCCGACGGTTTGGATGAAATGCCCAACGCTCTCTCCCCGAAAGAGAGACGTATGAATGTGCTACGCTTACTTGAGTCTTGCGCGACTCCGGAGAAGCTAGTTGTTACCGCGCGCACCTCGTACTTCCGCGGCCTAGATGACTTCTGGATGCTTTTCGCGACTGGGGAGGAACCTACACTTTGGGACAGGCTTGCCGTGCACATCCCGCGTCACAAGCGGCGTCCATCCGTCCGAGCGATAGCCCTGCATACGTTCAACAATGATCAGATTGACAGCTATGTCACAGAACTCGGTCGATCCAAAGGGGATCCTAAGTTCGCCCCTACCTTCCTAAGGGAAATGCGTTTACACGATCCGCATGACTTCTACCGCCGGCTATCTCGAAATCCTCTGTATCTGTTTCTGCTTGTACATACGGAACCGTGGCGTGACAAGAGCGTCCGCTCAATTGCAGATGTGCTTCGCCTCCTACTTACATACTGGTTAGAGCGCGATATGGAAAAGGGACCTTCTCGTTGGCTACTCGCGTCGAGCGACCGACGCGAGTTCATGGCTGCTCTGGCGACGTCAATGTTCGAAAGAGGGTCAAGCTCCCTCACGTTCGACGAGTTCGATCGTTTCGTCGCTAAGTTCTACGAAATCGACGACTTCTCCCGTGACGGAAGCTCAATTGCACTCGATCTTCAAACCACGGGAGTGTTCGGCAGTTCAGGCGGAAGGCTGTTTTTCGCGTTACCTGGCTTCATGGACCTCCTTTTAGCCGAGCAATTGAGTAACCGACTGTGGGACATACGTCATCTCCCGTCGGTAAATCAAGGTCACCTATGGCTCGCCCTAATCGAGACGGGGCACTCAGGATTGTCTGTCCACGCGGACTCGTACACAGTTCATCGGTACGTGGAGCGAGTGCTAGAATGGTGTCAGGAAAATGCCGTGGAATTCGATCCCGGGTACGAGTATCGAATTGCCGCAGACGCTACCGGCCTCATCTATGGCGTCAAGCCTAGTCAATGGAGTTGGCCTCGGACTAATAGGCAGCCCCAGCCACTCGTTTGCGTTCTCAACCGAGTAATCAATCCTCCTATCCCAGAGGAGCCGAATGTTATACGTGTGATAGTTCATGCAAAATACGGACTTCACGCGCGTCCCAGCGCCGTCCTAGCAACAGCATATAGGCGTTGGCGTGGCTCGATTCCCGGTACAACGCTCCCACAGGTCAAGATCCGATGCAAGGGACTTGAGGTCAATCCGGATAATATAATGGGGGTGATGTACCTAGCCGCAGAGTATGGTACAGTGTTCCACGTTGTTTATGAGAACTGCACAGTGGAAGAAGTCGAGAAGTTCCTACAGGCAGCGGGCTGCGCACGCATCGTAGATGCGGAAGTCGAGTGGGAGTTATTGGAACAACAGTCATGACTTTAGCACGAAGATTTAGTGGTGCATCCGGTAAGTCGAGTTTTGGGGAGCTACCCTAGCAGGAGGTGCTCCAGGCGGCGGATCCAATTGCGAGTTGACGAACGAAGAACGTGCTATGTTGGAGCGGCGGGTCCATTCGTGTACGGCGCCCGTGCGTGAGGTGGAACGAGCGCGGATCATCTGGTCTGCCAGCTAGGGAGAGCTTACCCTTGCCATTGCAGGGCGACTGTAGGTGAAAACACTGACAATCCGTGGATGGGGTCGACTTCCTGGAGCGAGTCGATCAATGGATCGCACCCGAAGTGGAGCGGATCTACCCTGTGCTGGACAATCTGAATACGCACCGGGCCAGTGTGCTGCTCTTCCTGCTCCATCTCCCCACTGGGAGATGGTCTTTCAGCCCCGTTATACCGCCTTCCTGAACCTGATCGAGCCCTGGTGGAAGATCCTGTGCTCACTGGCGCTCAAGGGCAGGCGCTTTGAGAGCTGGGAGGAGATCGAACAGGCTGTGCAGCAGACGACTGCTGGAACGCGCACTGCCACCCCTTCACTTGGGGACAGCGCCGCCATCAGGCCCGCAGACCACCTGGAATCGCACTCCTTCCCAAGGTGGCCTGACTTACCAGATGGACCATTCAGCAGCGGCCTGCATAACTGCCGGCCCCATTGCAATTGATTCAACACCGGATCAGCCAGTGCTCGACAGTTCGGGCAGGATGGGAAGCGGGCACTGATCCCCTGACCCGATCGGTTCGCCAAGGCGGCGGCACCTATGCCGCGGCCCTGGCTTCCTTGAGGGCGCGCAATAATCCGCGGGATCTCCACGGTGTAACGCACTGCGGCTCCCATCCTCCCTTCACCGCTCGGCCGTCCCCACCCGGTCCGGCACGTCCCTGCGGAAGCGGAGGGCCAGCTCCCGCGTCTGCCCCAGCGCGGTGACGCTCACCACCGACAGGGTCCGGTCGTCCAGGATCTGCCCCTCCGCCGTCCCCGACCGGCCGCCGATCTGCGCGGTGAAGTGGACGGCGTCGTCGTCCCGGCGGTAGCTCCCCTCCGCGCGGCGCGCCATCGGCCCGGTGTTCCGCCCGTTGCAGCTTTCCTGCGTGGTCCCCGAAAAGGAGAAGCGCCCTCTCTCGAGCGCCAGCCGGGCGGTGACCACGCGCGCCGAGCATCCGGGGCGCAGCTCCACGGTGGCGGGGAGGGTGCTCCCGTTCACCTCCACCAGCGTGTACGTCCCCTCCACCCCCGGCCCCACGCGCGGGCGGACGGCCTCGGACTCGGGAATGGGAGGGGTGTCCATCGGCGGGACGGAGGTGGGGGTCGGCCGGGTGGAGATCGTGGGCGCGCCGGGGCCGCACCCGGCCAGGGCGGCCAGGGCCAGGAGCACGGCGGCCGGTACGGCGAATCGCGAGGTCATGTGCGCCGGTGCGTACGGGTGACCGGGGGCGGGGGACGCGCTCCCCCGCGGACCCCGGCGAGTCGCTGCACCGGTCGTGCCCGCACGGCGCGCCCTCCCGCTCCGCCCGCGCGGGGCGTATCTTTCGCTCTCCGACCGCTCCCCTCCCCGTTCCGCGCATGACCCTCGTCCTCCGCTCCCCTGCCCGGCCGCTGCTCCCCGGAGTCCCCGCATGCTGAAACAGGTCTGGGGAGCGGGCGAGGACCCGCGCGCCGCCCCCGAGCCGTACGGCGTCCCCCTCCCGGTCGCCGCGGCCTGCCCCAACTGCGGGGACGCCACCCCCGGGAACTTCTGCCGCAACTGCGGGCAGGCCCGGCGCGACATGAACGTGTCGCTGCGCGAGATCGTGGCCGACTTCCTGGAAGACCAGCTTGCCCTGAGCGCCCGTCTCCCGCGTACGCTCGCGTGGCTCCTCTTCCGCCCCGGCCTCCTGACGCGCGAGTACCTGGCGGGGCGGATCGCCCGCTACCTCCAGCCGCTGCGCCTGTACCTGATGGCGAGCGTGGCCTTCTTCCTGGTGCTCCCCTACGTGGCGGACGTGCGCAGCCTTGGGGGGGAGATCGACCGCGGGATGCGGAAGGAGGGGGCGCAGGCCGCGCCCGGCGCGGCGAAGGGAGTGCGGGGCGGGCCGGACACGATGGTCGTGCTCCAGCGCGGGACGAACCGGATGACCGTCACCGGCCCCGGAATCATGAACGGGGAGAAGATCGTCCGCCTGCCGCCGATGGACACGACGCGGGCGTCGCCCTGGCTGCGCCCGCTGATGCGCCGCGCCAAGCAGCAGGAGGAGCGGCTGAACGGGATGACCCCCGGCGAGGCGATCCAGGTGCTGGCCGCCGGGTTCGAGGAGAACGCGCCCAAGGCGGTGTTCGTTCTCCTCCCCGTGTTCGCCCTCCTGCTCAAGGGGCTCCACCTGCGGCGCGGGCGGCTGTACGTGGAGCACTTCGTCTTCGCGCTGCACGTGCACGCCTTCGCCTTCCTGCTCTTCACGGCCATGCTCCTGGCGCCGGACGGACGTCTGAACCTGGTGCTGGGGCTCTGGTTCCTGGCGTACCTGTTCCTGGCGATGCGGCGCGTCTACGGGCAGGGCTTGCGCCGCACCCTCTTCACGTACTTCGCGCTCCTGTGGGGGTACTCCTTCGTCCTCCTGCTGGGGATGATCGGCACCCTGGTGGTGACGCTCATGACCGTGTGAGCGGCGCCCCGCCCCCTACTTCCGCGGCCCCATCCGCCAGCGCGCCGTGGCGGTCGCCACCACGTCGCCGGCCGCGTCGCGCACGGTCGTTTCCAGCTCCAGGTCCCGCTCCGTGCTGTCGGTGGGGACGGGGGTGTCGCAGGTGGCGGTCAGTGTCCCGCGCGCCTTCTTGTGGTACTCCATCGACAGCCCCCGCAGGATGGAGCGAGCGTCGGGCGGGAGGGCGTAGTTGAGGGCGAGGCCGCTGGTGACCTCCGCCAGGTTCAGCAGCGCCACCGCGTGGATGGAGCGGAGGTGGTTGCGCACCCGCCGCCGGTCGCGCAGGGTGACCACCGCGTGGCCGGGGCGCAGCTCCTCCACCCGCGCGCCGATGCTCCCGGTGTAGGGGACCATCCGCCCCAGGAGAAGGCTGAACAGCGTCTTCCCCATGGGGAGCGGGCTCAGCCGGTCCCACTGGGCGCGGATGGCGCCCTCGGGCGAGGTGGCGGGTGCGGGCATGGTCGGTCTCTCGCGGCTGGGAGGGAAGAGCGCAGGGGCGACGTACAGGTTATAGACGGGGCGGAGGGGAAAGTCCAGCCGGGGCCTGGCCGTCCGCGCTCCGCGTCCGTATGGTGAAGCCGCCCCGGCCGTCCGGTCCGGGAAGTTCGCCCACCTCCGCCAAAAGGAACGGGATGCCCACCTCCCTCCGGGCGCGCGCCGCCCTCGCCGGGCTCGCGCTCTGC
>JAFAYN010000020.1 GCA_019240375.1 Gemmatimonadota bacterium | reverse complement strand
CCTCGCGCCCGTGCACGACCGTCCACCAGAAGAGGAGCGCCGTCCCCAGGAAGCTGGCGTGCTGCAGGGTGTGCACCAGGTCGCTGCGCAGCGTGGCCTGGTACGGCCCCGGGAGGTGCCAGAGCCAGAGCGCCGCCGCGTGCAGGAGCCACGCCGGGAAGGGGGCCGTCAGCGCCCGCCACCCGCCGCGCACCGCACCGCCCTTGGCCCACCGCCCCAGGGCCCGCCGCCACCCGATCGGCACCGCCCACAGGAAGGGGATCAGCGGGCGCCCCAGCACCAGGAGCGGCGCCGCCACCGCCATGAGCAGCTCGTGCTGCACCATGTGCGCGCTGAACAGCACCTCGCCCAGCGGGTGCAGCGGCGACACCAGCGCCAGCGCCAGCGTCGCCCACCCGGCCGCGTAGCACCCCGCCTCCCAGCGGCGGATCCCCCGCCCCGCACCCGCGCGCCAGAGCCGGCGCACCCCCCGCGCGTACAGCCACCCGGACAGGAGGAGCGGGAGGACGATCCCCGGCTCCAGGCTCCACGCCGAGGCCAGGTCGTGCGGGGCCAGGGGGCGCCCCTCGTGGGCGAGCACCGGGAGCGGGAAGAGCACCGCCAGGAGCAGGGCGAGCGCGGGAGCGCGGCGGCGCATCAGATCCCCATGCACGGGTTCAGGAAAAGGATCGAGACCCACTGCGCCACGATCACCAGCGAGAACAGGGCGCTCGCCAGCACCCCCATCGCCACCATGAAGCGGCTGCGGGGAATCGTCCCCGGCCCCTCGCCCGGCCACTCACGCCCGGCGCGCCTCCACTCGCGCCACGCCACCCCCCCGCCCGCCAGCGCCAGGAGGAGCGTCGCCAGGCTGACGGCGTGCAGGGGGAGCAGCGTGTCCTTGGCGCACGCCACCCGCACCAGGGCGTAGTCGGCGTTCAGCCCCAGCATCCAGGCCACGGGGCCGGCGAGCAGCGCGAACCAGAGCGTCGCGATCCCCCCCGGCTCCCGGAAGTGCTCCCGGTTTTGCGTCGTTTCCGCCATGCTCGTCGATCCCCCGGCGCTACAGGATGCGCGGTCCCCAGTACACGATCAGGTAGAGCGGGACCCAGGCCAGCGACATGAAGTACTGGTAGTCGGCGGCGTCGCTCACGTCGGGGAAGTTCTTGCGCAGCGCCCGGCCGGACAAAAAGAGCCAGGCGATCGTCCCCGTCTCGAACACGTCCACGAACAGGAGGGTGCCGTGCAGCACCACCACTCCCCACGCCGCCGAGCCGTAGGCGTGGGCGTCCCAGCGAACGTTCAGCGCCAGGAGGTCCCACCAGCGCAGCACCGCCACCACCGTGGAAAGCACCGTGGCGACCACCAGCCACCGCGCCACCGCGCGCCGGTCGTAGCGCTTCGCGGCCCGGTCCGCCATCCGCATCGGCGCCATCACCCCCAGGAGGAGGAGGGTGTTGAGGGTGGGGATCAGCAGGTCCGGGTTCGGAGTGCGCCCGGGCGGCCAGTCGTACTCGTTGAGCCGCAGGTAGAAGTAGCTTGCGGTCATCAGCACCAGGGTGAACCCCTCGATCACCGCGAACCCGATCGTCCCCCACCAGAGCAGACTCCGCGAGCCGAAGACCACCGTGGGGAGCTCGGAAACGTCCAGCACCCTGCGCTGCGTGCTCATGCCGGCTCCTCCGCCGGGACCCGCCCCCCTGCGTGCTCGTCCTCGGTCACCATCCACCGGAGGAGCGCCGGGAAGAGGAGCACCGCCCCGGCCACGAAGGCCCAGGGGGTGAAGATCCCCCCGATGAAGGTGACCCCCACCGCCCCCGCGCAGAGGAGCGGGGCGATACTGGGCCCCGGGTGCGCGTAGCGGGCGTCGGGCTCGGCGTCCAGCACGGTGGTGAGCAGCACCTCCCTGCGGCGGGTCTCCATCCCGGCGACCACCGGGGCGTCCGCCGTCCGCTCCCAGAGCGCGTACAACCCCTGCACCACCGGGATGTGCAGGAAGTTGTAGGTGGGCGGGGGCGATGCCGTCCCCCACTCCAGCGTGGGCGCCCCCCACGGGTCGTCCCCCGCCGGCGCCCCGCCGCGCAGGCTGACGAGCACGTTGAGCAAAAAGAGCAGGACGCTGGCCGTGATGACCGCCGCCCCCGCCGAGGCCAGCAGGTTCAGCGGCCCCCACCCGTACCCGGGGAGGTAGGTGTAGACGCGCCGCGTCATCCCCATCAGCCCCAGGAAGTGCATGGGGAAGAAGGTGACGTTGGTCCCGACGAAGAAGAGCCAGAAGTTCCACTTCCCCAGCCGCTCGGAGAGCATGCGCCCGGTGATCTTGGGGAACCAGTAGTAGAAGCCGGCGAAGAGCGGGAAGACGAAGGCGCCGATCTGCACGTAGTGCAGGTGGGCCACGATGAAGTAGGTGTCGTGCGCCTGCTGGTCGAAGGGGACGGAGGCCACCATGACCCCGGTGATCCCGCCCAGCACGAAGATGAAGATGAACCCCAGCGCGAAAAGGAGCGGGGTGGCGAAGCGCGGGCGCCCGGCCCAGAGCGTGGCGATCCAGCAGAAGATCTGCACCGAGTTGGGGATGGCGATCATCAGCGACGCCGCGGTGAAGAAGCTCTGCCCCAGCTGCGGGAGCCCCGTGGTGAACATGTGGTGCACCCACAGCCCGAAGCTCATGAAGCCGGTGGCCACCAGGGCGAGCACCAGGGCGGTGTGGCCGAACATCTTGCGCCGGGCGAACACGGGGACGATCTCGGAGATGATCCCCGTGGATGGGAGGAACATGATGTACACCTCCGGGTGCCCGAAGAACCAGAAGAGGTGCTGCCAGAGGAGCGGGTCCCCCCCCTCCGTGGGGTTGAAGAACTGGGTCCCCACCAGGCGGTCCATCGCCAGCATCGCGCTCGCCAGCGCCA
>JAFAYN010000548.1 GCA_019240375.1 Gemmatimonadota bacterium | reverse complement strand
GGGGGAGCTGGTGCTGGTGGAGCAGTTCCGCCACCCGCACCGCCGCGTCACCCTGGAAACGCCGAGCGGGGTGATGGACGAGGGGGAGTCGCCGGTGGAGGCGGGGGTCCGGGAGCTGCGCGAGGAGACCGGGTACGAGGGCGAGGGGGCCGAGCTGGTGGGGACGCTGGACCTGAACCCCTCCTGGCAGACCACCCGCGTCCACGTGGTCGCCGTCCGCGGGGCGCGTCGCACGGCGCCGCTCAGCAACGACGAGGGGGAGGACACCCGGGTGCGCCTGGTGCCCTGGGGCGAGGTGCTGGAGCGGGTGCGCGCGGGCGAGCTGGACTCGTGCGTGGCGGTGAGCGCGCTGGCCCTCTTCCGCTGGAGCGGGCGGGCGCCGGGAGACGGGTGAGCGGGCGGCCCCATCGTCACCCTTGCGGGAACCGCCCCGATCCGCACATTCATACACCTGACCCGAACCGTCCCCTGCATGTTCGTCTTCATCTCGCACCTGACCGTCCCCGAGAGCGACCGGGCGGAGCTGGAACGGCACTTCCGCGAGCGCTCCGGGCTGGTGGACGACTTCCCCGGCTTCCTGTACCTGCAGCTCCTCCGCCCCCAGTCCGGCGACGCGACGCACACCTTCCTCACCGCGTGGGAGAGCCGCGAAGCCTTCCGCAGCTACATGAAGAGCCGGGAGCACGCCGTCTCCCATTCTCGCGAGCCGGGGGAGATCATGGGGCGGACCGGGGTGCGCCACGAGGCGTACGAGGTGCTGATGGACTCGCGCCGCTCGCCCGAATGGCCAGCCTGATCCTGGCGTCGGACGGGTACGCGTGATCGCCACGGGAACGGAAGCCGTCTACCGCGAGTACCTGGAAGCGATCCGCGTCGGCGATCGGCGGGGCGCGCTGGCCGTGGTGGCCCGGGCGCGCGCCGAGGGGATGGACCACCGGCGGCTGTACCTGGAGGTGTTCCAGCCCGCGCTGCAGGAGATCGGGCGGCTCTGGCAGGACAACCAGATCGGTGTGGCCGACGAGCACCTGGCTACGGCGATCACCCAGACGGCGATGGCGCGCCTGTACGACGACCTGTTCACGCTGTCGCGGGGCGGCGGCCCGGTGATGATCGCGGCGTGCGTGGACTCGGAGCGCCACGAGGTGGGGCTGCGCATGATGTGCGACCTCCTGGAGCTGGAGGGGTGGGACACGGTGTACCTGGGCGCGTCCACCCCCATCGAGAGCCTGGTCGCGCTGGTGAGCAGCCGGAAGCCCGCGGTGGTGGCGCTCTCCGCCTCCCTCGCCCCGCACCTGGCGCGGCTCCGGGAGGTGATCCACGCGCTGCGGGAGCGCATGGGGCAGGAAACCCCGCTCGTCATCGTCGGGGGGCGCCTCTTCTCGGAAGATCCCGGGCTGGCGGCACGGCTCGGCGCCGACCTCACCGCGCGGGACGCTGTGGAGGCGGTGGAGCTTCTTCAGGAACGGTTTGCGACATGAGCACGCAACTCGGATCCGGTCTGCACATCTGCCTCCGGGCGTTCCCGGGGGCGGTGATCGAGCTTTCCCCCGACGGGGTGGTACTGGACTCCAACCGCCGCCTGGAGGGGATGCTGGGGCGCGAGCTGGCCGGCGCGCCCCTGTCGGCCCTGCTGGACGCCGGCTCCCGGCGCAAGTGGGAGCAGGTCCTGTCCGGCGCTCCGGACGAAGGCCGGACCGGTGCGGTGGAGCTGGTGTTCGAGGCGGGCGCGACGATCCTCCCGGTCGCGCTCTCGGTGGTGCGCGGCGGCGACGCGGGGAAGGAGCGGATCTGGCTGGTCGAGTCGCTGCGCGACGCCCGCGTGGGGCAGCTGTCCGAGGAGCTGACCGAGGTCAACTCGGAGCTGGTCAACGCGCAGAGGGAGCTGTCCAAGGAAAAGGCCCGCCTCCTCCGCGCGCTGGACGAGCTGGAGCGCGAGCTGCACCACAACGAGCGGCTTTCCACGCAGCTCCAGCAGCAGAACGAGGAGATGGAGGCGCAGAACGAGGAGCTCCTGGCGATGACCGAGGAGCTTCACGTCGGGCAGGAGCAGCTCCTCCAGGTGAACCACCAGCTGGAGCGGCGCACCCGCGAGCTGCAGCTGGCCATGAGCGCCCGCAACCGCTTCTACGCGGCGATGAGCCACGAGCTGCGCACACCTATCAACGCGGTGATGGGGTACAACGACCTCCTCCTCGCCGCGATCTACGGTCCGCTCAACGAGCAGCAGGAGCTGGCGGTGGAGCGCTCGCAGAATGCCGCGCGCCACCTGCGGGAGCTGGTCAACGACGTGCTCGACATCTCGCGGATCGAGATGGGGAAGGCGGAGCTGCAGGCGGAGCGGATCGACCTGGGCGAGGTGATCGAGGAGCTGCTGGTGGTGATGCGCCCCCTGGCCGACGGGCGCGGCTCCCGGCTGCACCTGACGGTGCGCCACGCCCCGTGCACGGTGGTCACCGACCCGCGGCGGGTGCGGCAGATCCTGATGAACCTCCTGTCCAACGCCATCAAGTTCGGCCGGGGGAAGCCGATCATGGTCAGCTGCGGCCTCTCTTCCGAGGGAGGGGTGGAGGTGGAGGTGGTCGACGGCGGCGGCGGGATCGCGGACGAGGACCTGAACCGGATCTTCGAGGAGTTCGTACAGCTGGGGGTGGACTTCATCGGGGGCGCGGCTCCCAGCGAGGGGACCGGGCTCGGTCTCCCGATCTCGCGCCGCCTGGCCCGCCTGCTCGGTGGGCGGCTGGAGGTCAGCTCCACCCTAGGCGTGGGGAGCACCTTCCGGCTGGTCCTTCCCCCTTCCATCCCCTCCACGCCCGGCTGAGCGGGGCCCGGGGTTCCGCACGGCACTATTCTTTCTTCCCTCCTTCCGGCGAGTACCCGGACGCCCCAGGGCATCCGCTACGCATATCATGGAGAAACGCTGAATGACGGCTGACAGGGAGGAAGGCACGGCGGACCGAACCGACGCCCCGGCGGGGGACCGGACCGGCGACCGCTCGGGCGACCGTCGCGGAACGGACCGGCGCGGAGGGAGCCGGCGCCAGCAGGACCGGCGCTCCCCTCCGCCGGTGTGGCGGCGCCCGTGGGCGCTGGTCTCGTACGGGGTGCTCGGGGCGCTGGTGCTGGTGCTGCTGGTCAACGGTCTCCGCCACGACGACAACCCCGCGGCGCAGGGAGCCGTGGTCAACGCGCCCCCGGTGAGCCCCAACACCACGGCCCCCTCAAAGGCCGCGACCGCCGCCCCTATCGAGGACGCGTACGGCGCGGCCGGCTACGAGCGCCTGACCATCCAGGGGCAGAGCGCGGTGGGGCGGAGGGTGCGGACGGAGCTGTTCTGCGACGCTCCCACCACGGTGGCGCTGCGCCTGGACGTGGAGGTGGAGAGCGCGATCGCCGCCCTCCGGGACGCCGAGGGGCGCGTCCCCGGGGCGCTCTGCCAGTGGGGGACGCGCGGTGACGCGCGCCGCGAGGACTTCCTCCTCCTCATCCCGGCTCCGCTCGCCTCCGCCTTCGCCGCCGCGCCGGTGACCACCGACGACTTCGTGCGCCGCCGCAGGCTGGTGGCCGAGGTGGAGTGGGTCGGCACCTCGCAGGCGCTGGCGCTGCGCACCGCGGGCGTCCTGCGCCGCGTCTACCCCCGCTGACGTGACTGATCCCGCCGGAGCGCTCCTGGCCCGCGCCCGCCGCCTGCAGCGCGAGGCGCCGCTGGTGGACGGGCACAACGACCTGGCCTGGGAGCTCCGCGAAAGGGCGGCGGGGGAGCTGGGCCGGATGGACCCCGGCGGTCCCCTCCCGGAGCTGCACACCGACCTTCCCAGGCTGAAAGCCGGCGGGGTGGGCGCGCAGTTCTGGGCCGCGTTCGTCCCCTTCACCGAGCCGTCCCCCCTCCGCGCCACGCTGGAGCAGATCGACCTGATCCGGCGGATGACGGAGCGCGCCCCTGAGCTGGAGGTGGCCTGGACCGCCGAAGAGGTGGAGCGGATCCACGGCCAGGGGCGGATCGCCTCGCTGGTGGGGGTGGAGGGTGGGCACGCCATCGAGAACTCGCTGGGCGTGCTCCGCCAGTTCCGCCGCCTGGGCGTACGCTACCTGACGCTGACGCACGGGAGCACCATCGACTGGGCCGACGCCTCCACCGACGAAGCCCGCCACGGCGGCCTCTCCCCCTTCGGGGAGGAGGTGGTGCGCGAGATGAACCGCCTGGGGATGCTGGTGGACCTGTCGCACGTGTCGGCGGACGCGGCGAGGACCGCCCTGCGCGTGACCGAGGCCCCGGTGGTCTTCTCGCACTCGTCGGCGCAGGCGGTGGCCGACCACCCCCGCAACGTCCCGGACGACGTGCTGGAAACGGTGCGGAGCAACCGCGGAGTGGTGATGGTGACCTTCTACTCGGCGTTCGTGCACCCGCAGGGCGCCGAGCTGATGCGCGACATGTTCGAGGTGCAGCGCCGCTTCCAGGCCCAGCACCCGGACGACCCGCACGCCGCCCACGAAGCCTACGAGGCCTGGCGCACCGCGAGCCAGATCCCCAGGGGCTCCGTCGCTCTCCTGGCCGACCACGTGGACCACATCGCCAGGGTGGCCGGGATCGACCACGTGGGGATCGGCTCCGACTTCGACGGCGTCACCCTCCTCCCGGAAGGGATGGAGGACGTGTCCTGCTATCCCAACCTGACGGCGGAGCTGCTGGCGCGGGGGTACACGGACGACGAGGTGAAGAAGGTGCTGGGTGAGAACGTGCTGCGGGTGATGCGCGAGGTGGACCGGGTGGCGGAGCGGCTGCAGCGCGAGCGAGGGCCGTCCACGGCGACGATCCGGGAGCTGGACGGGTAACGGCAGGGGACAGGTTACAGGGGACAGCCTGCAACGGCTGGCCCTCACCCCGGCGCTTCGCGCCACCCCTCTCCCAATTCTGGGCGAGGGGAACGACACGACGAAGCTGCAGTTGCAGTGCTCCCCTCCCCACTCGTGGGGGAGGGGTCGGGGGAGGGGGGCTGGTCGGGACTCGCGCGAGAGCCGGCTCAGCACGCCCCCATCCGGCTCGCCGAGGCTCGCACAGCAGCCCCTTTGATCCCCCAATTCTGGGCGAGGGGAACGGCAGACACAACGGCGAGGGGTCGGCATCTCGTGTGGATGCCGACCCCTCGTGTTTTTGTCGTTCCCTGCCGTTCCTGTTGTACCCACCAAATCTTTGGCGGAGGGAGACCACGGCTGTATCGTGGGCTCCCGTAGCGGTCGGGGAGACTGCCAGCAGTATCTGCAGGCTCACCGGCCCCACACACTCCAGAGCTATCGAAAAAACGTCAGACCACCCGACCGGCCTCCGTCTTCGCCCAGGCCAGCCGGCGCCTCAGCTCCTTCTCGCTCATGGTGGTGATGGCGAACTCCCCCGCCTCCACGCTGTTGAAGGTCACCGAGGTCAGGATCGGCTCCGCCCCCGGCACGTCCGCCGCCACGAACCCCAGCGTGGTCCCCCGCTTCAGGTGCGCACCGGTGCTCTCGACCGCCACCACCTGCCAGCTCTTTCCGTCCTCGTCCGTGATCGCTCGCATCCTTACTTCCTCGAATCGTCAGAAGAAATCCAGAAATCCGGAAACCGGGCTCAGCGCAGGGTGCGCAGGATCGCATTCCCCAGCGCCTCGATCTGCCACCGCCGCACGCCGGGCATCTCGCTCAGCTCGTCCGGCGACTGCGGGTTGCGCCGCGCGATCTCCTCCAGCAGCGCCTTGGACATCAGGAACCCCGGGTCCAGGTCCAGCTCCCCTGCGCGCGCGTTGCGGGCGGCCTTGAGGGCGTCCACGCGGGCATCGTGCTCCGGGTCGCGCTCCCAGCGGCGCGGGGGAGGGAAGCGGGGCAGCTCGCGCTCCGGGACCTCCACCCCGCGCTTCACCGCGGCCAGGATGTCGCGCCCCCGGCGCTGCGCCAGCCCGTCGGAGATCCCCTGCACCTTGGTCAGCTCCTGGAGCGTCGACGCGGGGCGGGCGCTCAATTCCAGCAGCGCCTGGTTGGACAGGACGCGGAAGGTGGCCTGGTCGCGCTCCTTGGCCACGCCCTCGCGCCACTGGTACAGCTCGCGCAGGATCGCCAGCCCGCGGGGGGTGAGGTCGCGCGCGCCCTTGACCCGCAGGAACGCTTCCATCTCGTCGGCCGAGTCGTTCCAGCGCGTCTGCTCGCGGCGGCGGAACTCCTCCTCGGCCCAGCCCAGCCGTCCGCGCGCTTCCAGCTCGGCGCGGAGCCGGTCGCGGAGGGCGGGGAGGTGCGCGGTGTCGGTGGCGGCGTAGTCCTTCATCCCCTCCGACAGCGGGCGCTCGGCCCAGTCGGCGCGCTGGAACTCCTTGGGGAGCTTCAGCCCCAGGTACTTCTCGACGATGTTCCCCAGCCCCAGCGAGCGCTCGCCCAGGAAGGCCGCGGCGATCTGCGTGTCGAAGAGCCCGGCAAGGCTCAGCCCGGCGTCGCGGTCCAGGATGCGGAGGTCGTAGTCCGCGTCGTGGAAGATCTTCTCCACCGAGGGGTCGGTGAACATCGGCGCCAGCGGCGACAGGTCCTCGATCGCCAGCGGGTCCACCAGGAAGTGCTCGTC
>JAFAYN010000546.1 GCA_019240375.1 Gemmatimonadota bacterium | reverse complement strand
GCGCTGGAAGCGCTTCCGCTGACCCCCAACGGGAAGCTGGACCGCCGCGCCCTCCCCACCCCCGAAGGCGAGGCCGGGGGGAGGCCGGAGTACGTGGCCCCCCGCACCCCCGAGGAGACGACGCTGACGGAGATCTTCGCCGAGGTGCTGGGGGTGGAGCGGGTGGGGATCCACGACGACTTCTTCGAGCTGGGCGGCCACTCCCTCCTCGCCACCCGCGCGGTCGCCCGGATGAGCGACGCGTTCGGGCGCGAGGTCCCGGTGCGCGTGGTGTTCGAGACGCCCACCGCCGAGGCGCTGGCCGCCTGGCTCACGGCCAGCGAGACGGAGGAGCTGGAGGACTGGGAGGTCGCGGAAGAGATGGAGCGGCTGGCCGGCATGTCGGAGGAAGAGGTGCTGCGCCTGCTGGGAGAGGGGTGAGTGGCGGAAAACCCGGAAAACCGTAGATGAGCGACCTGCGTCGTAAGCTGTCCGACCTTTCCCCCGAGCGGCGCCTCCTCCTCCAGAAGCTCCTCCAGGAAAAGTCGCCCGGCGCCGCCCCCCCGGCGATCCGCCGCCGCGGGGGGAGCAGCCCGGCCCCGCTCTCGTTCGCGCAGCAGCGCTTCTGGCTGATCGACCGGATGCAGCCGGGGAACCCGGCCTACAACGTCCCCGTCGCCATGCGCCTGCGGGGGACGCTGGACGCCGCGGCGCTGGAGCGGGCGCTGGGGGAGCTGTCGCGCCGCCACGAGGCGCTGCGCACCGTGTTCCGCGTCGGCGACGACGGCGAGCCGGTGCAGGTGGTGCGCCCCTCAGGGGCGTTCCGGCTCCCCACGGTGGACCTGGGCGGGCTGTCGCCCGAGGAGCGGGAGCGGGTGGCGCTGGGGCTGGCGGAAGCGGAGATGTGGCGCCCGCTCGACCTGGAGCGGGGGCCGCTCCTCCAGCCGGTGCGGGTGCGGCTGGACGAGGAGGACACGGTGCTCCTGTGCACCATGCACCACATCGTCAGCGACGAGGTGTCGGTCGAGATCCTGCTGCGCGAGGTGGCGGCCCTGTCCGCCGCCTTCGCCCGCGGTGGAGCGTCGCCCCTCCCCGAGCCCGGGCTGCAGTACGCCGACTACGCCGTGTGGCAGCGCGAGCACCTGACCGACGAGGTGGTGGAGCGGCAGCTGGCGTACTGGCGCGGGCGGCTGGCTGGCGCCCCCGCCGAGCTCCCGACCGACCACCCCCGCCCGGCCCTGCTCGACCCGGAGGCGGCACGCCACGCGGTGCGCCTTTCGCCGGAGGCGTCCGGCGCGCTGGCGGCGCTCGCCCGGCGCGAGGGTGCGACGCTGTTCATGGCGCTGCTGGCGGGGTGGCAGGCGCTCCTGGCCCGCTGGTCGGGCGAGGAGACGCAGAGCGTGGGGACGCCGGTGGCCGGGCGCACCCACCCGGAGCTGGAGGGGGTCTTCGGCTGCTTCGTCAACACCCTGGTGATCCGCGTCGACCTGTCCGGCGACCCGACCGCGCGCGAGGTGCTGCACCGGGTGCGCGACGCGACCCTGGAGGCGCAGGCGCACCAGGACGTCCCCTTCGAGCGGCTGGTGGAGGAGATCCAGCCGGAGCGGGGAGCGCAGCGGACCCCTTTCTTCCAGTCGCTGCTCGCGCTGCAACACCGGTCGCACGGGGTGGCGGCGGCCGGGCCGCTCCGCGTCGAGGCGCTCCCGGAAAGGAGGGAGCCGGCCAAGTTCGACCTGAAGCTGGAGCTGCGCGACCAGGGGACGGGGATCCAGGGCTCCCTGATGTACCGCAGGGACCTGTGGGAAGCCACCACCGTGGAGCGGATGGTCGGGCACTTCCAGGCGCTGCTGGAAGGGATGGCCGCGGACCCCGAGCGGCGCCTTTCCGAGCTGGAGCTGCTGGGCGAGGACGAGCGCGCCCGGCTGGCGGAGTGGAACGCGACGGAGCGCACGTACGACACGGAGCACCCCGTGCACCTGCGGATCTCCGAGCAGGCGGAGCGCACCCCCGACGCCCTGGCCGTGCGCTCCGGCGACGCGCGCCTGAACTACGCCGAGCTGGAGCGCCGCGCCACCCGCCTCGCCCGCCACCTGCGCGCCCGCGGCGTCGCCCCCGACCACCCCGTCGGCCTCCTCCTGGAGCGCGGTGCGGACACCGTCGTCGCCGTGCTGGCGATCCTCAAAGCCGGCGCCGCCTACCTGGCGCTGGACCCCGGCCTCCCCGACGAGCGCCTCCGCTTCCTGCTGGACGACGCCGGCGCCCGCGCCCTGGTCACCGACGCCGCGCTCGCCAATCGCCTCCCCGACTTCGAGGGCGCCATCGTTCGCCTGGACGCGGACGCCGCCACGATCGAGAGCGAGTGCGCCGAGCCCTTCGAGAGCGGGGCGGACGCGCGCAGCCTGGCGTACGTGATCTACACCTCCGGGAGCACCGGCACCCCCAAGGGCGTGCTCGTGGAGCACCGGGGGCTGAGCAACTACCTGGCCTTCTTCGACGAGCAGGTCCTCGGAGCCGAGGGCTTCGCGCTGCCGCTGGTCAGTCGGCTGAGCTTCGACGCGCACGTGCGGCAGCTCTTCCCACCGCTGCTGCGCGGCGAGAGCGTGTGGGTGCTCCCCGAGGCGACCGTCACCGACCCCATCGCGCTCCTGGCGGCGCTCGCCACGGAAGAGCGCGTCTCCTTCGGCGGGGTGCCCTCGCTGTGGAGCGCGATGGTGGAGGCGATCCGCACCGGGGAAGCGCCGAAGCCGGCGGGGCTGCGCGCCGTGCTCCTGGGGGGCGAAGCGCTCTCGCCCGAGCTGGTGGCGCGCACGCGGGAGCTGTTCCCCGACGTGGCGATCTGGAACCACTACGGCCCCACCGAGGCCACCGTCAACACCACGGTGGCGCGCGTCGGCGCGGGAGAGCGGGTGAGCATCGGGCGGCCGATCGCTAATGTGCGGGTGCACCTGCTGGACCGCTGGGGACAGCCGGTGCCGACCGGCGTGCCGGGCGAGCTGTACGTGGGCGGGATCGGAGTGGCGCGCGGCTACCTGGGCGACCCGGCGCGCACGGCGGCCAAGTTCCTCCCCGACCCGTTCGGAGGCGAAGCCGGAGCGCGGCTGTACCGCAGCGGAGACCGGGTGCGCTGGCGCGCGGACGGGGAGCTGGAGTACGTGGGCCGCGTCGACCAGCAGGTGAAGGTGCGGGGCTTCCGCATCGAGCCGGGGGAGATCGAGGCCGTGCTGGAGCGGCACCCGGGGGTGCGTGAGGCGGCGGTGGTGGTGCGGGAGGATGCGCCGGGCGAGGCGCGGCTGGTCGGCTACGTGGTGGCCGAGGCGGTAGAGGGCGCGTCCGCCGGGGAGCTGCGGGCGTACCTGGGAGAGCGGCTGCCGGAGTACATGGTGCCGGCGGTGCTGGTGGAGCTGGATGCGCTGCCGCTCTCGCCCAACGGGAAGGTGGACCGGCGGGCCCTCCCCGCTCCAGAAGCGGAGAGCGAGCGATACGAAGCGCCTCGGACGCAGACGGAGGAATTGCTGGCGGGGATCTGGGCGGAGGTGCTGCGGGTGGAGAGGGTGGGGGTGCACGACGACTTCTTCGCCCTCGGCGGCCACTCCCTCCTCGCCATGCGCGTCGCCACCCGGGTGCGCGAAGCGCTCGGCGTCGAGGTCCCGGTGCGCGTCCTGTTCGAGTCCCCGGTCCTCGCCGAACTGGCGGAGCGCGTCGACGCGCTGCTCCAGGCGGGGAGCGGCGTCCGTCCTCCCCCCATCGAGCGGGTCCCGCGCGACCGCCCGCTCCCGCTCTCCTTCGCGCAGCAGCGGATGTGGTTCATCCAGCAGCTGGAGCCGGAGAGCGCCGCCTACAACCTCCCCTTCCCGCTGCGGATCCGCGGCCCGCTGGACGTGGCCGTGCTGGAGCGCGCGCTCTCCGAATTGCAGCGCCGGCAGGAGTCGCTGCGCACGGTGTTCGTCGCCCTGGCGGGGGAGCCGACCCAGGTGGTCCTCCCCCCGCGCCCGGTCGCCATCCCCCGCGTGGACCTGCGCGCCCTCCCCGCGGGGGAGCGCGAGGCGGAGGCGCGCCGGCTCGCCGCCGCGGAGGTGCTGCGCCCCTTCGACCTGGAGCGCGCCCCCCTGCGAACCGTCCTCTTCCACCTGGACCGCGACGACTGGGGGGTGGTGTTCACCCTGCACCACATCGTCAGCGACGGGTGGAGCATGGGGGTGCTGGCGAACGAGCTGTCGGAGCTGTACACCGCCATCGAGTCGGGGCGCGACCCCGTCCTCCCCGACCTCCCGGTGCAGTACCCCGACTTCGCCGTCTGGCAGCGGGGGTGGCTGCGGGGCGAGGCGCTGGAGCGGCTGCTGGGGTACTGGAAGCGGCGGCTGGACGGGGCCCGGGCCACGCTCGACCTCCCCACCGACCGGCCGCGCC
>JAFAYN010000523.1 GCA_019240375.1 Gemmatimonadota bacterium | reverse complement strand
TGCATTCACAGGGTCGGGTTCGCTCAGGGGCGGGAGGGGACGAAGCAGCGGCGGATGCAGCACGCTGGCGAAACTCCCCCGCTTCGCGCAAGGTCGTTGACCTCCACGATTGTGTTACTATATTGGATACATATTCGGGGCTGCTCCCGGTCCGATGCGCGGGCCGGTGCACACCGCGCGGCTCTCGGGGTCGCTTCAACCAGGAGACGGAAACCATGAAGATCGTACTTTTCGGCGCCACCGGGAACGTGGGACAGCGGGTCGTCCACGAGGCGCTGGAGCGCGGGCACGAGGTGGTGGCGGTGGTGCGCGATCCCTCTCGGTCCGAGGCGCCGGACCCGCGCGTCCGGCTGGTGCAGGGCGACGCGACCGACGCGGCGAGCGTGGCCTCGGTGGCGCGCGGTGCCGACGCGGTGGTGAGCGCCATCTCGCCGCGGCCGGGGACCACGGGGACGGCTCCTTCGCTGGTGGACGCGGCGCACGCGCTGATCGCGGGGGTGCGGCAGGCGGGGGTGAAGCGGCTGGTGGTGGTCGGCGGGGCGGGGAGCCTGGAGGTCGCGCCCGGCGTGATGCTGCTGGACGCGCCGGGGTTCCCGGAGGCTTACAAGGCGGAGGCGGTGGCGGGGCGCGACTCGCTGGCGGTGTACCGGGCCGAGGCGGACGGGCTGGACTGGACCTTTTTGAGCCCGGCGGCGGAGATCCACCCGGGCGAGCGGACCGGGCGGTACCGGACCACCATCGACCAGTTCCTCACCAACGAGCAGGGGCACAGCACCATCACGTTCGAGGACTACGCGGTGGCACTGGTGGACGAGCTGGAGCGGCCGCAGCATGTGGGGCGGCGGTTCGGCGTCGCTTACTGATTTTGAAGGCTGGGTTTGGGCGTGCCCCCGGCTGCGCCGGGGTCGGGCTGCGGCTCCGTAGCACACGAAACAACTGTGTGCAACGGAGTCGAGCCCCGGCAAACTACGCGGGTCTCGCCCCTTCGGGCTCGCGTCCCTCACGCGGCACTTTCGCGCGAGGAGAAATATGACCTGTCGTCGGAGTCGAGGCCCCCTCCCCCGGCCCCTCCCCCACGGGTGGGGAGGGGAGCACTACAACGGCAACTGCGGCTATGTCCTGCTGTTGAGCCTTCCTCCAGAATTGGGGGAAGGTGGCGGCTCTAAGGCCGCCGGATGGGGGCGTGCGGTGCTTCCTCAACCCAGGTAACCTCGCTGTTTCTCCTTCAGCTCACGCTTTCGGCGCTGTAGCGGGCGATCAGGCCCGTGCGTACGGCGTGGCGGTGGACTCTCGCGAAGAACCAGCACGCCAGCAGGATGTCCAGCACGGCCAGCCCTCCTCCCCAGAGGAGCGTCGTCGCGTCGAATCCTTCTCCTCCCACGATGGCCCGCATCCCCTCGAAGACGTAGGCCGGGGGGAGGAGGCGGGCCACGTACTGCATCCACAGGGGGAGGGTGGCGAGCGGGTAGAAGACCCCTGCGAAGGGGGAGACGATGGCGGGGATGGGCCAGACGAACCATTCGGCCGCGGGGCCGAGCCTGAGCACCACGGCGCTCCCCACGATCCCCAGCCCGATCCCGAACAGGAAGAGCACCAGCAGGAAGGGGAAGCTCGCGGCGCCGTAGACGGCGAAGGAAAGGCCGAAGACGGCGCTCGCCACCACCAGCATCCCCGCCAGCCCTATCGCGCTGGTCGCCACGGCGGAGAGCACCAGCCCTCCCAGGTACTCCGGGATGGACAGGGGGGAGGCGAACAGGTTGAGGAAGTTTCGCGACCAGACGTCCTCGAAGAACGCCATGGTCACCCCCTGCATCACCCGGGTGAAGAAGTCCCACAGGAGCACGGCCCCCAGCAGCCCGGGGACGAAGTCGTGGCCCGGCGCGGCCACGGTGTTCAGGTAGCGGGTGATGAAGCCCCACAGCACGATGTCGATCGCCACCCACACGAAGAGCGGGAGGACGCGCGACATGCTGCCGCGGATCAGGTAGTACTGGCGCAGCACTACGGCTGCGGTGCGGCCGAGGTACATGTCTTCTAGCCGAGGTCCAGCGCGAGCGGCTCCCTCGCGACGGTGATGAACAGCTCTTCCAGGCTGGCCCTGCCGTGCTCGCCCGGGAGGGTCTTCGGGTCGCCCTCCAGCAGGATCTTCCCCCGCGATAGGAAGAGGACCCGGTCGCACACCTCCTCCACCTCGTACATGTTGTGCGAGGTCCAGAGCACGCCCCCGGTCCCCGACGCGGCGAAGTCGCGGATGCGGGCGCGGATGTCGTGCGCGGTGGCCGGGTCCAGCGAGGCGGTGGGCTCGTCCAAGAGGAGGAGCCTGGGGCGGTTGAGCATCGCCTTGGCGAGCGCCACGCGCGTCTGCTCCCCGGACGAGAGGACGCCGCACCGGGTGTCGCGGAAGCGGCGCAGGTCGAACTCCTCCAGCAGCGCCTCGATCCGCTCCCGCAGCCCCGCCACCCGGTAGATCAGCCCGAAGACGCGCAGGTTCTGGTACACGGTCAGGTTGCCGGGGAGCGGGGCGTACACCGCCGCGAAGTTGGTGCACCCGACGGCCCGGGTGCGCTCCCTCGCCAGGTCCCTTCCCTCGATGCGGATGCTCCCGGAGGTGGGCTCCAGCACCCCCAGCACCATGCTGATGGTGGTGGTCTTCCCCGCGCCGTTGGGACCCAGCAGCCCCACGATCTCGCCGTGGCCCACGTGGAACGAGATCCCGTCCACGGCCACGTTCCCGCCGTACGTCTTGCACAATTCCCGCACCGACAGCACCTCGGGCGGGGGCGTCTTCCTTTCTCCGGTCATCTCACCTCG
>JAFAYN010000502.1 GCA_019240375.1 Gemmatimonadota bacterium | reverse complement strand
CGTTGACGTCCATGGATCGGCTTCCTGAGCGCGTGGGAGGAGCCGGGAATCATGGACCGGGCGCGGGTGCATGTCAATGCACGGATGGCGGGAACGGATCGTGCTACGTGTCCGCATCCGTGCCCGTATCTGTATGTGGATGGTGTGTTTGCAGACGCTATTTACGCGGGTTTACGAACGTTTGTTCGGATGCTATCATAGGCCGGGAGCGCGAATGAGCCCGCCTCATCCGCTCCGTGCCGCGCGTCCCGGTGTCCCCTCCCGCACCTGCGGCCCGTCCCGATTCCTCAGACACGTTTCGCGAGGCCTGCATGATCGAGCGCGACCTGATCTTCGACTGGAACACCGTGGCCGGCTCGTTCGACTACGGCAGGGTGCGGAAGGTGGAGCTGGACGACGAGACGCTGCGCGACGGGCTCCAGTCCCCCTCCGTCACCGATCCGGTCATCGAGGACAAGGTCCGCCTCCTGCACCTGATGGCCGACCTGGGGATCCACGCCGCCGACATCGGCCTCCCCGGCGCCGGTCCCCGCGCGGTGCACGACGTGGAGATCCTGGCCCGCGAGATCGCCGACCACCGCCTCCCCATCTTCCCCAACTGCGCCGCCCGCACCGTGCGGGCCGACGTGATCCCCATCGTGGAGGTGTCGCAGCGGGTGGGGATCCCGATCGAGGCGGCCACCTTCATCGGCTCGTCACCCATTCGGCAGTACGCCGAGGACTGGACGCTGGACCGGATGCTCCGCGCCACCGAGGACGCGGTCTGCTTCGCGGTGAGCGAGGGGATCCCGGTGATGTACGTGACCGAGGACACCACCCGCGCCGACCCCGAGACGCTGAAGGCGCTGTACGGCACCGCGATCCGCTGCGGCGCCCGGCGCATCTGCCTGGCCGACACAGTGGGGCACGCGACGCCGGAGGGGGTGCGGCGGCTGGTGCGCTTCATCCGCGAGCAGGTGGTGGAGCCGAGCGGCGAGGCGGTGAAGATCGACTGGCACGGGCACCGTGACCGGGGGCTGGCCGTTCCCAACACGCTCGCCGCCATCGAGGAGGGGGTGGACCGGGTACATGCCACCGGGCTGGGGGTGGGGGAGCGCTGCGGGAACACCGAGATGGACCTGCTCCTGGTGAACCTGAAGCTCCTCGGGCTGCACGAGGCGGACCTTTCCCGGCTGACCGAGTACGTGCAGCTGGTGGCGGAGTCGTGCCAGGTGCCGCTGCCGTACAACTGGCCGGTGTTCGGCGAGGACGCCTTCCGGACGGCCACGGGCGTGCACGCGGCGGCGATCATCAAGGCGGAGAGCAAGGGCGACGCGTGGCTGGCGGACCGGGTTTATTCGGGCGTTCCGGCGGGGTTGTTCGGGCTGCGGCAGCGGATCGAGATCTCGCACATGAGCGGGGTGTCGAACGTGCGGCACTGGCTGGCGGAGCATGGGTACGATTCGCGGGACGAGGGGTTGTGCCAGTTCGTTTTCGAGGCGGCCAAGCGGGGGAACCATACGTTCTGTGACGAGGAGGTTCATGGGCTTTGCTCGCAGTATTCTGGTTCCATGAACGCGGTTGCTTGATGGGTTTTTGAGGTTGGGGGCCGCTCCAGAGCCGGACGATACTGCCGTCCGTCTCTTCCGCGGGGCCGGTGAGCCTGCCGATACAGCCGGCAGTCTCCCCAGCCCGGAGGGAGCCTCGCAAACAGCCGCGAGTCTCCCTCCGTACATCTTTCGGGAAAAGCAGGGAACGGCAACGACAGCGAAGGGTCAGCGTCCTCGTGGATGCCGACCCTTCGTAGTTCAAGCCCCTCCCCTGTTTACGGGGGATCAAGGGGGCAGGCTGTGGGAGGGGGGCCAGCCTGGGCCACGCTCCACCGTCCTCTTGCCCTTCCACTCCCTCCCTCCGACTTTGATCCGGTGCGCGCCCTCCCCTGCTTCGGACGGGCGCCTTCGTGAATCCAGGCTGGAGCTGAACGGGGAGAGGAATCGATGGGTGTGACCGTGTACGGGCTGCCGCACTGCACCACCTGCCAGAAGGCGGTCGCCTACCTGGAGGGGAAGGGTGTCGCGATCGACCGCTTCCACGACGTGAAGACCGAGCCGCTCTCGGTGGACGAGGTGCGCGGGCTGGCGGAGCGGGTCGGGGGCGCGGACCGGCTCTTCTCGAAGCGGGCGCGGAAGTACCGGGCCATGGGGCTGCACGAGCGCGAGCTTTCCGACGACGAGATGCTCCGGCTGATGGCCGAGGAGTACACCTTCATCACCCGCCCCGTGGTGGTGGCGGAGCGGGGGGCGGTGGCGGGGTTCGCGCCGAAGCGGCTGGACGCACTGGTAGAGACGGCCGGGTAGCTCCACGGTCCGCGTGAGACCGGAGGGTGTTTCAGTACGCGCGGCGGAAGTAGCCCGTGCGCAACAGCCCCTCCACGTCCTCCGTGGCGACGGTGAGGACGGGGTCGGTCCCGGAGAACACGTAGTCCGCGCCCGACACCGGCCCCCGGACCCGCACTCGTGCCTCCCCGGTGAAGTGCAGGCGTACGCCTCCGGTCGTGGCCGTCGTCGTCCCAGCCGTCCGTCCGCTCGCGGCGGGGGGAGTTGCGGCCGGCTGGTACCGCGCCTCTTCGGCAGCGCTGTACGCGGCACGGCTCTGTCCACAGCATCCCATCGGTCCACCTCCGCTCGTCAGGGTTCGTCGAGCCGCGTGAACGTCACCGGCTCGCGTCCGATCCGCTCCAGCAGGCAGGCGCCGCCCGACACCGCCAGCCACGCCACCACCCGCTCCACCGGAACAGGCGATACGAAGAAGGCGAGCGGAACGGACACCCACACACTGAGGCAGTAGAAGCAGTCCATCATCCTGCCCAGCATGCCGCCGCCCAGCGCGGCTCGGACGCGGGCCACCCCGTCCCAGGGACCGTCCTCGCGGGCGAGCAGGTGCGAGACCCGCCAGCACGCGAGGACGGCCAGCACCAGCCTCATCCAGGCGTCCACCTCACGCCGTCGGTTCAGCCGCGAAGCCCGCCCCCGGCTCGCTCGGCTGCAGCCCCTGGAGCAGCATCTCGTTCATGGTGTACGATCCGTCCGCGTTGAGACCGCCTTCGCGCGGCAGGTCGTTGCACACCACGATTGCGCAGCACGGCGAATACTTGTGGTGGCAGTAGCCGGGGCCGGTCTCGTCCACCGTCTTGTCCTGCGCGTAGAGCTGGATGGAGTAGGCGCAGCACTCCCCCCGCTGCAGCGCGAATCCCGGCGGCGGCCGGAATGGGGCCGGAAGCTGCGGCGCGCACGTAGCGTCGAAGATGCGCATGTCCAGCAGCGTGAGCACGCCCGGCTGGGCAGGCCCCAGCTGCGGGTCGCAGGCGCAGAGCGGCGCGGGGATCCCCACGTGCGCCGTCCCCTTCAGCGGGTCGATCGCGCCTGTGAGAATGTCCTTGTCGAAGTTCACCAGGTCGCGCGTGATGGGCACGCTGTACGAGATGCTGCCGCAGTCGCGGGTGATGGTCAGGGTGTAGAAGTCGAAGTTGTTGCTCGGGTAGCTCAGGTCGCTGGGGACGATGTACTCGTCGTACGCCGTCCCCATGACCGGCAGCGGCCACGGCGAGGCGCAGGGCTGGTTGCCGGTGAACCGCCGCAGCAGCAGGGGCTGGCACGACTCCAGCCCCTTGAGCCCGGCCAGCTCCAGGTGCAGCTCCTTGTTGTCGAACCACACGTGCTGGGTGTCGTAGTAGTGGTTTCCGATCGTGTCTTCCACGTCCAGCAGTAGAGTGTACTGGCCGCTGCCACACGTATGCGTAGCGTCGAGGCACGCGGGCAGGAGCGAGGAGTGGAAGCAGTTCGGCTGCAGGTGCCACTCCTTGTGCTCGATGGTGTGCGGCGGGAGGTTGAACCACGACGACAGGTCGATCGTCACCTGCTGCCACTGGGTGGTGAGGATGCTGTCGTTGGCGGTCAGCTCGTTGGGCTGTGCGCGCTTCTCGGGCTCGTCGGGCGGGGTGTAGCACACCGGCGGCTGACCGGGGAGCGGAGTGTAGACGGCGGGGTTGAACCCCGCATCGGTGGGGCCGGGGAGGAAACCGGGCGCGTAGTGAAGCGAGAAGCACCTGATGCGCCGGTCGTTGCATTCGCCCACCCAGGCTGCGCCGTGCACGTTCACACAGCACCCCACCGGCACCATGTGCGACGCCGGGCTCCCGACAGGTGGGTACACCAGCGGCGCGTTGGAGTCGAACACGCCGCTGTCGCCCACCCAGGCGGCGCCCACCCGGTTGATCCACACGAACCGCTTGAACAGGTTGAAGATGATGCAGCAGCACGGCGGGGCCGTGCCAGGCTTCGACGTCCTCACGCAGACGCGCACCTCGTACGAGCGGGCGGGGAGCAGCCGGGTCTTGATCCATCCCAGAGTGCCGTTCAGCACCGGTGCGTTGCCCATGGGCCCGTTGCCCGGGTACACCACGCCCACCGTGCTCCACCCGTGGATCCCGTTGCAATCCTCGCCCTCCACCATGCGCCATTCGATGGTGTAGCCGCCGAAGAACGCGCCCATGGCGGTGCCGGTCACGGGAACGCCCAGGTCCTGGATCGCCAGGATCGGCTGCTCCTCGAAGCACCCGATGGGCCGGGTCAGCTCGCAGTGCAGCGGACCCAGGCAGTCTTCCAGGCTGCGCTCGTACTCGACCAGGCAGCGCCGCATCTCGTCGCGCGAGCGGGCGCACGCCAGACAGCACCCGAAGCGGATGGCGGCGCGGCACCAGCAGCGGCACAGCCAGAACCAGGGGTGCTTGACGTGCGAGGCGAACGCTTCGCGCCCCAGCAGTGCCTCGGAGGCCTCCTGGGTCGACAGCCGGTCGAAGAGCGCCGCGGTGAAGGCGTTGTCGCGGCAGCAGTCGGCGCGTCCGGCCAGCACGTCGTCCACGGCACCGCGGTCCAGCTCCACCTTCATCTCCTCTTCCTTCAGCCACGCCGTATACGTCTGCCCCAGCAGCGCGGCCAGCCTCCGGAACTCCTCGCGCTCGCGCTCGGTGACCTGCGCGCGGGGATTGCGTCCCGCGGCCGTGCGCACGCACAGCCAGTAGCGATAGAGGTAGTAGTTCAGCGCGTTGTAGTCACGGCAGCCGCGGCAGACCAGCCAGCCGAACATCCAGCAGCAGCGCACCAGCGGAAGACACCAGCGCCACTCGTCGCCCGGCCCGAGGATCTCGGCCGCGTTGCGCGGAAAGAATCGGCGCGCCAGGTCCTCGGTGTACAGACGCTCGGCCAGGCTCGTGGCCAGCGCCACGTCGTCGGTGGGTGGCAGGCCGCCCAGCACCTCGCCCTGACGGGAGCCGTCGAACGCCTGCTCGTCCAGATCGGCCTGCAGCGCGGGCGCGAAAGCTTTCAGGAACTCGTCGAATCCGTCGTCCTGCTCGGCGCCGGTGTGCGGGGACCTGGAGCCGCCGGGGCGCGTAGTGGGGACCTCGTCGTTGGTGCTCATGATTCACCTCGGTATTTCGGGGAGATGAAAATGATGCCGCACTCGCGGTGGGATCCGCGCGGAATGGTGGAGCAGGTGAAGCCGGGAGGTGGGTGGGCTTCCGCCCCGATCGATACTGCGGGTGGGCTTCTGCGCGGCGAGGGCGGCGGCGAGACCCCGCGCCGGGTTACGTGGGCACGACACGGAAGGGCAAGCGTCGGGCCGAAAATGTCTCTTGGGTATCCGTTTGCGGGGTAAGTGCGCTCCCGTGGGGAAATTGCGCGTGCGTGCGGTCTCCCGTGGGCCTGGTCGCAGCCTGCTTTCGGATCGCGGGTGGGACATCAGGTCGCCACTCGGGTGAGGCGGCGGCGCCACAGATCCGTGAACGAAGTGCGGGATCCAGACGGCCCTCCGCGTCTTCGCGTCTCCTGGTGAGAATCTCGGCTCCCGTATCCATCGAAACA
>JAFAYN010000453.1 GCA_019240375.1 Gemmatimonadota bacterium | reverse complement strand
GGGGGAGGACGCGACGGACCAGCGGGAGGCCAAGTGGGCGCTGTTCGATCAGCGGATCCGGAAGAAGATCTTCAAGGCGGCGGGGGTCGAGGAGGAGGAGGACGACGACGAGGATTAGTCGTTTCTTCCCGGGCGGCTGGTGTTGGGGACCGCTCCAGAGCCGGACGATACGGCCGTCCGTCTCTTCCGCGGGGCCGGGGAGCCTGCCCAAACTGCTGGCAGTCTCCCCAGCCCGGAGTGAGCCCACGATACAGCCGTGGTCTCCCTCCGTGACAGAATGTGGGAAAAGCAGGGAACGGCAAAAACAAACCCCTCGCCCAGAATTGGGAGAAGGGTGGCGCGAAGCGCCGGGGTGAGGGCCGCCGGGTAGGAGCCCTGTCAGATCCGTTGCTTCCAGCGCGCGTTGGCGGGCGGGTTGCTGGCGTTGCAGGCGGCCATTACCAGCTGGGTCCCGTTGGTCCCCGACGGGGCGGAGACGCAGTTGCCGCTCCCTCCCATCCACTGGTTGCTCCCCAGGTAGTACCAGTGCTGGCTGTCACCCGGGCCGCTCAGCGGACGGCAGGGCCAGATCTTGACCGGGTCTCCCACGTTTCCGGCGGCGGGGTAGTAGTCCATGCACATCTGGTAGCCCTGCGAGTTGGTCTGCCCCTTCTGCACCAGCACGTGCCCGTCGCTCTGCAGCTGGAAGTACTGGTTCACCGACGACTGGCAGGTGTAGGCGTCGATGTGGTTCCCGCCGGTGAGGCTTCCCTGGTAGATGTCCATGCACTTGCCCGGGTAGGCATAGTTCTCGAACATGGTCTGGGCGTGGGCCCGGACTGGGAATCCCGCCAGCGCGACCACCGCGAGCAGGGCGCCGAGCCAGGTGGGGAACGTTCGGTATCGGGAGTGGGTGTGCATGGCTCTCGTGGGAACGGCGTGGGAGGGTCACATCTGTGCGAGGCAACGTAAACGGGTGTGTCTTCTCGGACAAGAAAGAAGTGAGCCCCGGAAGGTCATCGTTAAAAAGACGACAAAAAACCCTCCCCGGAACTCCGGAGAGGGCATCCTCGACAGCATGGGCGAACCGCAGGCTGTAACCTGTCCCCTGCAGTTCCCCCTCCCTCCCTACGCCGGCACCGCGGCCGTCCACTCGCACGCCTCGGCGCCGCGCGCCTCGCAGGCGGGGTGCGTGAGGCGGTAGTCCCGGCCGGTGTAGCGCGCCATCAGCTCCGCGAAGGCGCCGGCGTACAGCATGCACGCCACCCCGCCCGGGTCGGCGCGCGCGGTCAGCGACCCGGCCACGCGGATCGCCGGGTGCTTCTTGCTGATGTGCAGCCTCCCGTTCCCCACGATCTGCCGGAAGAGGCGGCGGGCGGCGCGGCGCGCCGTCACCAGCGCCAGGCGCGAGGGGAGGTGCTTCACCATCCTGCGCGCGGTGGCGCTCCGCTCCTCCCAGGCCTGCCTCGCCATGCGCCTCCCCGCCTCCTCGAAGATCTCCTCCGCGTCCGGGCGGCGGATCACCAGCCGGATCAGGTTCTCGATCTCCGACTCGCCCTGCAGGCGCTTGCGGCGCACCTCCTCGCGGAAGCGGTGGATCTGCGTGTTCACCACGTCGTTCAGGCCGAAGCGGCGCGGGAGGCTGACCGACACGTCCTCGCCCTCCAGCACCTCCTCCGGCCGGTCCATGTCGCGCATGGTCTCGAACAGGATGAGGGGGAGCAGGGGGGTGATGTTCCCCGATCCCGCACCCACGGTGGGGTGCCCGGCGGGGCGGGTCCTGCGCGACGCGTCCGTCTTTGCCATCATGGGTTTCGAGTGATCGCGAGGGATAGAGCGGGCGCGAAATCTCGCCGGTTCGTTTTCCATTGGCAACCCCGATGCCGCCCCCCTCCGGCGCGTCTCTTGCACCCCGCGGGAGGGAGAAAACAGGGACCCGTACACACCGACAGCGGAGGCGCGAGTGGACCCGAATCAGCACCCGGAATGTGTGTTCTGCCGCATCATCGGCGGAGACGAGATGGTCAGCGTCATCCACGAGGACGACGACATCATCGCCTTCCTCGACATCCAGCCCCTCTTCCCGGGGCACGTGCTCGTGGTCCCCAAGGCGCACTACAAGAACCTGTTCTACGTCCCCGAGGAGCTGGCGGCGCGCACCTTCGCCACGGCCCAGCGGCTCCTCCCCGGCCTTCGCCGCGCCACCGGGTGCCGGGCGGTGAACCTGTTCTCCCCCAACGGCGCCGCCGGCGGGCAGGACGTGTTCCACTTCCACCTGCACCTGATCCCGGTGCCGGAGGGGAGCCCGTTCCCCTTGCAGCTTCCGGACCCGAACGCCGAGGTCCCCACCCGCTCGCAGCTCGACGTGATGGCGGCGCACGTCGGCCGCTGCATCCACGACGAGAGCTGCGGCAAGGGCGCGGCGGACGAGCAGGGGAGCATGGCGGCGGCGAGCGCCTGACGCACGCCGGTCCGGATGCCGCCCGCGACCCCGCTCCGGACCCTTCCGGGGCGGGGTCGCGCGTCCCATTGCGCCGGGCCGTCCTGCCGCGTATCGTCCGTCGCGCCTTCCCTTTCGCACCCTCCGCGCTCCCGGTGTCCGCAATGAAGCGCTTCGCAGCCTATGACCCCCCCGAGTACCTGAGCTGGACCGCCGATCCCGCCCTGGTGCGGGACTTCCGCGCGCGGGTGGACGCCGACCCGGAGCGCGCCGCGGCGATCCGCGCCCTGGGCGAGGAGGAGCTGCTGGCGATGTACGCGGGGCTGGTGCGCAACCGGCTGCACGACGTGGCGCTGAAGCGGTGGGTGAAGAACGGGACCATCTCCAAGGCGTGGCTGGGAACCGGCGAGGAGGCGGCCACCATCGGTCCGGTGCACGCGCTGCGGCGCTCGGGCCCGGACCACGACGTGGTTGCGCCCATGATCCGCAACGCGGGCGCCTGCCACGAGATGGGGATGCCGATCGCGGACATGCTCCGCGGCTACCTGGGCACCGCCGACTCCCCCTCTTTCGGGCGGGACGGGCACGTGGGGAGCGTCCGCCACGGGGTGATCCCCCCGATCTCGCACGTGGGCGACATGGTCCCGGTCACGGCGGGGGTGGCGCTCAGCTTCCGCCAGCGCGGCGAGGACCGGGTGGCGATGACCTGGATCGGCGACGGCTCCACCAAGTCGGCGGCCTTCCACGAGGGGATCAACTTCGCGGCGGTGCAGCGCCTCCCCGCCGTCGTCATCATCCACGACAACCAGATCGCGCTGGGATCGCGGCCGGAGACGGGCGGGATCGGCCCCTTCTCGGAGTGGCCGCGGATGTACGGGGTGGCGGGCGGGAGCTTCGACGGGAACCACGTGCTGGACGGGTACGCCGCCGCGAAGCTGGCGGTGGACCGGGCCCGGGCGGGGGAGGGGGTGACGCTGCTGGTGGCGGAAACGTTCCGGCTGGGCGGGCACGCCACGCACGACGAGCGCGAGGCGCGCATGATCTACGACGCGGACACCTTCGCGCGCTGGGGGAAGCGCGACCCCGTGGGATTGTACGAGGCGTGGCTGGAGGAGGAGGGGATCGCCCGCGCCCGGATGGAGGAGGTCGAGGCCGCCGTCGCCGCGGAGGTGGACGCCGGCGCGGAGGAGGCGCTGCGCAGCCGGGAAGCGAACATGCCAGTGGGCGCGACGGTGACCGACGGGGTGTACGCGGCCTGAGAGCCGGGCCGTACCACGGCGAAGGGGGCA
>JAFAYN010000342.1 GCA_019240375.1 Gemmatimonadota bacterium | reverse complement strand
GCGCTCCTGGACGGCTTCCAGGAGGCGGCGGGCGTCGCGGGTTTCCAGGGCGGCGACGGCGTCCTCGCGGCCGCGGCAGAGGAGGACGCGGCGGTGGGCGAAGCGGCGGCGGCCGACGCGCAGGGTGTGGGCGACGTCGGCGAGCTTCTGCTCGGGGTGCGTCGTGAGGTGCCCGGCGAGGCGGTCGGTGGCGGCCTCGAGGGCGGCAGGGGTGCGCGCGCTCAGCACCAGGAGCTGCCACGGGCGCGACGGGCCGGAGGGCGCCGCCTTGGGCGCCTCCTCCAGCACCACGTGCGCGTTGGTGCCGCCCATCCCGAAGGAGCTGACCCCCGCGCGGCGCGGCTTCCCGGTGCGCGGCCAGGGGCGCGGCTCCGGGTTGACGTAGAAGGGGGAGCGGGCGAAGTCGATGCGGGGGTTGGGAGCCCTGAAGTAGGGCGAGGGCGGGATCTCCCCGTGCTCCAGCGCGAGCACCGCCTTGATCAGCCCCACCACGCCGGCCGCGGCGTCCAGGTGCCCGATGCTGGACTTCACCGCCCCCAGCGCGCACGTCCCCGGTGTCCCCTCGCCGAAGGCCGCGACCAGCGCCGCCACCTCGATGGGGTCACCCACCTCGGTCCCGGAGCCGTGCGCCTCCACGTACGAGATCTCCCCGGGCGCCACGCCGGCCGAGGCCAGCGCCTCGGAGATCGCCGCCGCCTGCCCCTCCCAGCGCGGCGCCGTGAACCCGACCTTCTGGTCGCCGTCGTTGTTCACCGCCGAGCCGCGGATCACGGCGTGGATCAGGTCGCCGTCCGCCAGGGCGTCGGCGAGCCGCTTCAGCACCACCACCCCTGCCCCGCTCCCCGACACCGAGCCGCGCGCGTCGGCGTCGAACGGGCTGCACTCCCCCGTGGGCGAGGTGATCCCGCCCGGCTGGTAGTGGTAGCCGCGGTGCTGCGGGACGCTGATCCGTACCCCGCCCGCCACCGCCACGTCCGTTTCCCCGTGGATCAGGCTCTTACAGGCCAGGTGGATGGCGACCAGCGACGAGGAGCACGCCGTCTGCACGTTCAGGCTGGGGCCCGCCAGCCCCAGCTTGTACGACACCATCGTCGCCACCGGCGAGGTGTTGGAGAGCATCGCCTGGAACGAGCCCACCGCCTCCACCAGATCGCGGTGGGAGAGCACGTCCAGCAGATAGCGGTTCTGCCCCTCGGAGGCGTACACCCCGATGCGCCCCGGATACCCCCGCGACACGTACCCCGCCCGCTCCAGAGCCTCCCACGCGCACTCCAGGAAGACGCGCTGCTGGGGGTTCATCACCACCGCCTCGCGCGGGGTGAAGCCGAAGAAGGCGGCATCGAACAGCTCCGCGCCCTCCAGCACCCCGGCGACGGGGACGTAGCCGGGCGCCTTCGCCTCGCGCGGCGACACCCCGGCCGCGGCCATCTCCTCGTCGGTGAAGCGGCGGATGCCGCGCGTGCCGGAGCGGAGGTTGCGCCAGAACTCGTCGATGTCGTGGGCCCCGGGGAAGCGTCCCGCCATCCCGACGATGGCCACTTCCTGTCCGGTGGGTGATCCTGTTGGGCTGTACATCCGTGTTTCGCTGGATTGGGTCTCGGCCCGGCGACCGACCGGCGCTCCGGGCGTCGGCGCGGGCGGGGTTTCCGGCATGGGGGGAACTTCCGGCGCAGGCGGGACCTCCGGCGCCGGGGGTGCTTCGGGTGCCACGGTCGCCGCGCGGGGGGCGGGCGCCTCCGGCGGCTTCGACGCCGCGCGGTGGTCGAGCTGCGCGGCGAGCGCGCCCAGCGTGGCGTGGGTGAACAGGTCGACAAGCGCGACCCGGTCCGGGAAGCGCTCCTGCAGGCGGGCGTGGACCTGCACCAGGAGGAGGGAGTGCCCGCCGAGGTCGAAGAAGTTGTCGCCGACGCCGACGCTCGACACCCCCAGCAGCTCCTCCCAGATCTCCGCCACCGCGCGCTCGGTCGCGGTGAGCGGCGCGTCTTCCTGGCGCCCTCCGCCGCTCCGCTCGGGCGCGGGGAGCGCCCGGCGGTCCAGCTTGCCGTTGGCGGAAAGGGGGAGCGATTCCAGGAGCACGAATGCCCCCGGGACCATGTGCGCCGGGAGGTGGACCCGCAGGTGCGCGCGCAGCTCGTCCACGAGCGCGGCGCTCCCCTCCTCCGCGGCGACCACGTAGGCGGCGAGCATCGCTCCGCCGGGGGCGTCCCGCGGGACGACGGCTGCTTCCCGCACGCCGGGGTGGCGGGCGAGCACCGCCTCGACCTCCCCCGGCTCGATGCGGAAGCCGCGGATCTTGACCTGCTGGTCCACGCGGCCCAGGAACTCCATTTCGCCGTCCGCGCGCCGCCTCACCCGGTCCCCCGTCCGGTACAGGCGCGCTCCCGCGTCCGCCGAGAACGGGTCAGGGACGAACCTTTCCGCCGTAAGCTCTGGCCGCCCCAGGTAGCCGCGCGCCACCCCCGCGCCGCCGATCCACAGCTCCCCGGGAACCGCGACGGGCTGAAGCCCGCCCCCCGCGTCGCACACGTACATCCCCACCCCGGGGAGCGGACGGCCCATCATCCGCCACCCGTAGTTCTCCCCCGGCCGGAGCGGTGTCCCCGAGCTGATGATGGTCGCCTCCGTGGGACCGTACATCGCCCACACCTGCGCCGCGGGGAAGGCCGCCTGCATCTGCTCCAGCAGGTCGGGCGGGATGGCGTCCCCGCCGACGAAGACACGCCGCATCCGGGGCAGCGTCCCGGACCCGGCCTGGACCCGCTGCACCACCTCGCGCATCAGCGCGGGAACGGCGTGCACCGCGTCCACCATGGCCAGCTCCTCCGCCAGGCGGCCGACGTCGCGCACCGTCTCCTGCGCCAGGATCCGCACCTCGCCGCCCGCCAGGAGCGGGGCGAAGACCTCGAAGGCCCAGATGTCGAAGGCGTAGCTCGCCAGGGCCGGCATCACCTCGCCGGGCCCGAAGCCGAAGGTGTCGCGTGTGGAGAGCAGGGTGCGGGTCAGGCTGGCGTGCTCGACCACCACGCCCTTGGGGGTGCCGGTGGAGCCCGAGGTGTAGATCACGTACGCGGCGTTCCCCGCGCCGACGCCGCTCTCGACCGCCCCTTCGGCCTCGCGCGCGACCTCCTCCCTCGCCTCGTCGACGCAGACGACCTCGCCCCCAAACGCGGGGAGCACCGCCCGGAGGGCGCTGCGGGTGAGCAGCAGGGCCGCGCCGGAGTCGGCCAGCGTGTAGGCCAGGCGCTCGGCGGGATAGGCGGGATCCAGCGGGACGTACGCCCCGCCCGCCTTGAGGACGCCGAGCACCGCGACCAGCATCTCCAGCCCGCGCTCCAGGCAGACGCCGACGCGCACCTCCGGGCCTACCCCGCGCCGCCGCAGCGCACGGGCGAGCTGGTTGGCGAGGCGCTCCAGCTCGCCCCAGGTGATCGCGTCCTGTCCGGAGGAGGCCGCCACGGCGTCCGGGGCGAGCCGCGCGCGTTCGGCGAGCAGCTCGTGGACGCACGCCGCCGGGTGGGCGAGCGGCGCGGCGCGGGACGCCTCCAGCAGCTGCGCGCGCTCGGACGCACCCAGCAGCGACAGCTCCGAGAGGCGCCGCCGCGGGTCGGCGGCCAGCGCCTCCAGCGTCGCCCGCAGGTGCTCCGCCAGCCGCGCGATCGTCGCGGCGTCGAACAGCGCCGGCCGGTAGACGAGCACCCCGCCCAGCGTGTCCCCGGCGTCGCCGAACACCAGGTCCAGGTCGAACTTGGCGACGCTCTCCCCGACCCCGAACGGCTCCGGCTCCACCCCTCCCAGCTCCAGCCGCTCGCCGCCCCCGCGGGACAGGTCAAGCGTGAAGAGCACCTGGAAGACGGGCGCGTGGGTGAGGCTGCGCTCCACGCTCAGCTCCTCCACCAGCCGCTCGAAGGGGAGGTCCTGGTGCTCGTAGGCGCCCAGCGTTTCCGCCCGCACCCTCCCCAGCAGCTCGGCCCAGGCGGGATCGCCCGTCAGGTCGGCGCGCAGCGCGAGCAGGTTGACGAAGAAGCCGATCAGCCCCTCCACCTCGCGCCGGTTGCGCCCCGCGATGGGGGTGCCGACCACCACCTCGTCCTGATCGGCGTAGCGGGCCAGGAGTGCCTGCCAGGCGGTCAGCAGCGTCATGAAGAGCGTCACCCCTTCGCGGCGCGACAGCTCCCGCAGACTCTGCGACAGCTCGGCCGACAGGGTGAAGCGGTGCCTCGCCGCGTGTGGGCTCTGCCCCGCCACGCGCGCCCGGTCGGTGGGGATCTCCAGCAGCGGCGGGGCGCCCGACAGCCGCTCCTTCCAGTAGCCGACCTGCGCCGCCAGCACGTCTCCACTCAGCCATTTGCGCTGCCAGACGGCATAGTCGACGTACTGTACCGGCAGCTCCGGCAGCGGCGACGGCTCGCCGCGCGAGAAGGCGCCGTAGAGGATGGAGACCTCGCGCACCAGCACGTCCATGCTCCACCCGTCGCTGACCACGTGGTGCACATTGAAGCACAGCACATGGTCGCCGTCCGCCAGGCGCAGCAGCGTGCTCCGCAGCAGCGGTCCGCGCGCCAGGTCGAAGGGGCGCAGCGCCTCCACGGCGGCCAGCCTCTCCGCCTCGCGCTCCCGCGTGCCGGCGGGGAGCGCGCGCAGGTCCAGGACCGGGAGGAGGACCGGGGCCGGCGGGTGGATGACCTGCGCCGGCCTGCCACCCTCCGAGGTGAAGGTGGTGCGCAGCGACTCGTGGCGCTCCACGAGTGCGTCCAGGCTGGCACGCAGCACGGCCGTGTCCAGCGCGCCCCGCAGCCGCAGCGCGAAAGGCATGTTGTAGGCGGCGCTCCCCGGCTCGATCCGGTCCACTACCCACAGCCGCTGCTGCGCGAAGGAGAGCGGCAGCGATTCCGTCCGCGGAACCCGCTCGATGGGCGGTGCGAGCGAGGTCCCGGCGCCGCGCAACGCCTCGATGTAGCTCGACAGCTCGGCTACGGTGGGCGCCTCGAAAAGCGCCCGTAGCGGCAGCTCCACCCCGAACGCCTGCCGGGCGCGGGAGACCACCTGCGTGGCGAGGAGCGAGTGCCCGCCCAGCTCGAAGAAGTTGTCGTGCGCACCCACCCGCGCGACGCCCAGCACCTCGGCCCAGATCCCCGCCAGGACCTCCTCCATCGCCGTTCGTGGCGCGACGTACTCCGTCTCGCTCCCCTGCTCCGGCGCCGGCAGTGCCCGCCGGTCGATCTTGCCGTTCGCGTTCAGCGGCAGACGATCCAGCAGCACGAAGGCACCCGGCACCATGTGCTCCGGCAGCCGTCTCGACAGGCCCTCCCGAAGCTCGGCCGTCGAGATCGTCTCCCCAACGACATAGGCGACCAGGCGCTTGTGCCCTCGCCCGTCCTCGCGCACCGAGACCACGGCCTCCCGCACCGCCTCGTGTGCCAGCAACGCCGCCTCGATCTCCCCTGGCTCGATACGGAAGCCCCGGATCTTCACCTGCTGGTCGACACGGCCCAGAAACTCCAGCTCCCCGTCCGCGCGCCGCCTCACCCGGTCCCCCGTCCGGTACAACCGCGCCCCCACCTCGCCCAAGAACGGATCGGGGACGAACTTTTCCGCCGTCAGCTCCGGACGTCCCAGGTAGCCGCGCGCCACCCCCGCGCCCCCGATCCACAGCTCACCAGGCAATCCCTCCGGCAGCAGGTTCCCCCAGGTGTCCAGCACGTGCAGCCCCACCCCCGGCAGCGCACGTCCCACCATCTGCCAGCCGTAGCTCTCCCCCTGCCGCACCGCCGTCGCCGCGGCGAGAATGGCCGCCTCGGTGGGGCCGTACATCGCCCACACCTGCGCCGAGGGGAAGACGGACTGCATCTGCTCCAGCAGGTCGGGCGGGATGGCATCGCCACCGACGAACACGCGGCGCATCCGCGG
>JAFAYN010000312.1 GCA_019240375.1 Gemmatimonadota bacterium | reverse complement strand
CGGGTGGAGTGGGCGGGGTTCACGGCGGGGGAGAAGCGGCGGCGGGTGGAGCTGCCGACGTACCCCTTCGAGCGGCAGCCCTACTGGGCCGAGCGCCGCCCCCGTCGGCGGCGTGGCCGCCGTCTCGCCGGGCGCGCTGCCGGGCGGGGCGACGCGCCCGAGGCCCCGCGGCAGCTCGCCGCGCCGGAGCCGCCCGCCGCCGGCGGGCTCCCGGCGCTGCTGGCGCGGCCGGAGACGGGGACCCGCTACGTGGCCCCCTCCGGCGAGGTGGAGGAGCGGATGGCGGCGGTGTGGCGGGACCTGCTCGGCTTCGAGAGCATCGGGGCGCACGACGACTTCTTCTCGCTCGGCGGGCACTCGCTCCTGGCGACGCAGCTCATCGCGAGGGTGCAGTCCGAGTTCGGGGTCGACCTCCCGCTGGACGCCGTGTTCGGGGTCCCGACGGTGGCCGGGATGGCGGAGCGGGTCGCCGCCCTCCGGGCCGACGTGCGTACGGAGCACGTCACCGCGATCCAGCCGGCGCCGCGCACCGGGCCGCTCCCGCTCTCCTACCACCAGGAGCGCCTGTGGGTGCTGGACCGGATGGAGCCCGGCAACCCGATGTACAACGTCCCGGTGGTGAGCTGGCTGCGCGGGCCGCTGGACGTGGCCGCGGCGCAGCGGGCGCTCGCGGAGATCGTCCGTCGGCACGACGTCTTCCGCACCGTCTACGCGGAGGGCGAATCCGGCCCCGTGCAGATCGTCCGGCCGCACCTGGAGGTCCCCCTCCCGGTGGAGGACTTCGCCGACGTCCCGGAGGCGGAGCGCCTGGCCACCGTGCGCAGGAGCCTCGCCGAGGAGGCGAAGCGTCCCATGGACCTGACCACCGGTCCGGTCATGCGGGCGCGGCTCCTCCACTTCGCCCCCGACGTGCACGCCATGCTGGTCACCACCCACCACATCATCGTGGACGGGTGGTCCGGGGGGCTCTTCTTCTACGAGCTGGGGGTGCTGTACGAGGCCTTCGTGGCCGGCAAGCCGTCGCCGCTCCCCGATCTGTCCATCCAGTACGCGGACTACGCCGTCTGGCAGCGCGAGCAGCTCCGGGGCGAGCGCCTGGAGCAGCACCTGGCCTTCTGGCGGGAAAGCCTGCGCGGGGTCCCCCCGGTGCTGGAGCTCCCCACCGACCGGCCGCGTCCCCCAGTGCAGAGCTACCGCGGCGGGCTGCGCGGGATCGAGCTGGAGCCGGAGCTGGTGGCGCGCATCCGGGCGCTGGCGCAGCGCAGGGGCACCACCTTCCACCTGGTGATGGTGGCCGCCTTCCAGGCGCTCTGCTTCCGCTACACCGGGCAGGAAGACTTCGCCATGGGCTCGCTGGCCGCCAACCGCCAGCGCCCCGAGACGCAGCGCCTCATCGGCTTCTTCATCAACACCATCCCCGTCCGCGCCCGCCCCTCCGCCCGTCTCCGCTTCGACGAGGTGCTGGAGCAGGTGAAGACGTGGATGGCCGCGGCGTACGCGCACGTCGAGCTGCCGCTGCAGCTCATCCTGGACGAGGTGCGGCCGGAGCGCGACCCCAGCCGCAACCCGCTGATCCAGGTGATGCTCGGGATCCAGGCCCCCGGCGACCACGGCCCGCCGCCGGAGGACTCGTCCGGCCTTTCGATGCACCCGCTGGAGGACGGGGTGGTCCCCACGGGCGACAGCGGCACCTCTAAGTTCGACCTGTCGGTGCTGGTCGCGGAGGGGACCACCGTCACCTCGGCGGTGGCGGAGTACAACAGCGACCTGTTCGACGCCTCCACCGCTGACCGCTTCCTGGCGCACTTCCGCATGCTCCTGGACGTGGCCGCCGACGCGCCGGAAACGCCGCTCGCGCAGATCCCCCTCCTGCTGGAGGAGGAGCGACAGCAGCTCCTGGAAGACTGGGCGGGCGCGGCGGCGCTCCCGCCCGAGCGCCGCTCCCTGCACGCTGCCTTCGCGGCTCAGGCGGCGCGCACCCCCGCCGCCACGGCGGTGGTGCGGGGGACGGAGCGGGTGGGGTACGCCGAGCTGGAGGCCCGGGCAAACCGGGTGGCGGCCGCCCTGCGCCGCCTGGGCGGGGGCCCGGAAACGCGGGTGGGGGTGTGCCTGGAGCGCACCCCGGAGCTGGTGGCCGCCCTGCTGGGCGTGCTCAAGACCGGCGCGGCGTACGTCCCGCTCGACCCGGCGTACCCGGCCGAGCGGCTGGCGCTGATGCTGGAAGACTCGCGGGCGGTGGCGGTGGTCACCCAGGACTCGCTGGCGGACCGGCTCCCGCGCACCGGGGCGGCCCTCCTGCGGGTGGACGGCGACCGGGAGCGGATCGACGCCGAGAGCCCCGCGCCCGCCCGGGACGCGCTCGGCGCGCCCGAGGGGCTGGCGTACGTGATCTACACCTCCGGGACCACCGGGCGCCCCAAGGGGGTGGCGGTCACGCACGGGAGCGCGCTGGCGCTGGTGCGCTGGGCCGAGGACGAGTTCACCCCGGGGGAGCTGGCCGGCGTCCTCGCCTCCACCTCGGTGTGCTTCGACCTGTCCGTCTTCGAGCTGTTCGTCCCGCTCTGCCTGGGCGGGAGCGTGGTGCTGGCCGGGAGCGCGTTGGAGCTCCCGGAGCTGGAGGCGGATGGGGTCACGCTGGTCAACACCGTCCCCACCGCCATGGCCGAGCTGGTGCGCGCGGGCGGGCTGCCGCGTGGGGTGCGCGCCGTGAACCTGGCCGGGGAGCCGCTGTCGCCGCGCCTTGCGGAGGAGGTCCACGCGCTCGGAGGGGTGCGGCTGCGCAACCTGTACGGCCCCACGGAGGACACGGTGTACTCCACCTGTGCCCGGGTCCCGGCGGGAGCGGCGGTGGTCCCCATCGGGCGGCCGGTGTCGGGGACGCGCGCGTACGTGCTGGACGCGGAGCTGAACCCGGTCCCTGCGGGGGTCCCCGGGGCGCTCTTCCTGTCCGGCGAGGGGCTGGCGCGCGGCTACCTGGGGCGCCCGGAGCTGACCGCGGAGCGCTTCGTCCCCTCCCCGTTCGGCGGGGCGGGCGGGCGGATGTACGCCACCGGCGACCGGGTGCGCTGGCTGGGCTCCGGTGAGCTGGAGTTCCTGGGGCGGATCGACCACCAGGTCAAGGTGCGCGGCTTCCGCATCGAGCCCGCCGAGGTGGAGAGCGCGCTGCTGCGCGACCCGGGGGTGAGGGAGTGCGTGGTGATGGCGCGCGACGATGCCGCCGGCGAGCGGCGGCTGGTCGCCTACCTGGCCGGGAGCGACGGGAGCGCCCCGGACGTGGAGGCGCTGCGGGCGCGCCTGGGCGAGTCGCTCCCGGTCTACATGGTCCCCTCCGCCTGGGTGGTGCTGGACGCGCTCCCGCTCACCCCCAACGGCAAGGTGGACCGGGCCGCGCTCCCCGTACCGGAGGCGGTGCGGGGCTCCGACCGGGAGATCGCCCCGCCGCGGACTTCCGCGGAAGAGGCGCTGGCGGGGATCTGGGCCGAGGTACTGGGGGTGGAGCGGGTGGGGATCCACGAGCGCTTCTTCGAGCTGGGCGGCGACTCGATCCTCGCCATCCGGGTCGCCACGGCGGCCCGGCGGGTGGGATTGCAGCTCCTCCCGCGGCAGCTCTTCGAGCACCCCACCGTCGCCGAGCTGGCGCGGGTGGCGGGGACCGCCGCGCCGGTCCTGGCGGAGCAGGATGCGGTGAGCGGGACGGCGCCGCTGACCCCGATCCAGCGCTTCTTCTTCGCGCACGAGACGACGGCCCCGCACCACTACAACCAGTCGCTCCTCCTCGTCCCGCCGCGGGCCCTGGACTCGCGCGCGACGGCGCGGGCGTTCGCTGCGCTGGTCGCGCACCACGACGCGCTGCGCTTGCGCTTCCGGCGCGGGGCGGACGGGTGGACCCAGGCGCACGCCCCGGTCGGGGGGGCGGCGCCGCTGGTGCAGGTCGACCTGTCGCGGCTGGGCGGGGAGGCGTTCGGCCAGGCGCTCTCCGCGGCTGCGGACCAGGTGCAGGCCAGCCTGGAGCTGGCAGACGGGCCCGTGCTCCGGGTGGCGCTCTTCCGCGAGTGCGACGGCGGGCCGGGGCGGCTCCTCCTGGTGCTGCACCACCTGGTGGTGGACGGGGTGAGCTGGCGGATCCTGCTGGAAGACCTGGAAAGCGCCCTCGCGCAGGCGGAGCGCGGAGAGCCGGTGCGGCTCCCGGAAAAGACCACCTCGTGGAAGGCGTGGGCCGAGCGGCTGGCGGAGCACGCCGGCGCGCCGGAAACGGTGGCGGAGGCCCCCTACTGGACGGCGCAGGCGCGTCTGCGCGCGGCGGCGCTCCCGCTGGACGACCCGGATGGGGAGGACGCCGCCGGCCGGTCGAGGAGCACGGTCGTGCAGCTCGAAGCCGACGAGACCGAGGCGCTGCTCCGGGAGGTCCCCGCGGCGTACCGCACGCGCATCGACGAGGTGCTGCTCTGCGCGCTGACGCGGACGCTGGCGCGCTGGACCGGGGACCGGCGGGTGAGGGTGGAGCTGGAGGGGCACGGCCGCGAGGAGGAGCCCTTCGAGGGGGTGGACCTGTCGCGCACGGTGGGGTGGTTCACCTCCATGTACCCCGTGGTGCTGGAGCTTCCCGGCGAAGGAGGGCCGGGCGAGGCGCTGAAGGCGGTCAAGGAGCAGCTGCGCGCGGTGCCGCGGCGGGGCCTAGGCTATGGGCTCCTGCGCTGGGGCGGCGGCGAGTTCGCCGCGGAGCTGGCCGCCGCGCCGCGGGCCGAGGTGGCGTTCAACTACCTGGGGCAGGTCGACCAGACGATCTCGGGGGACACCTTCTTCCGCTTCGCACCGGAGTCCCCGGGCGCGAACCAGGACCCGCGGCGCGCCCGTACCCACCGCCTGGAGGTGAACGCGGTGGTGAGCGGCGGACGGCTGGGGATCTCGTTCGGCTTCGGCGCGGCGCTCCGGCCGGAAACGGTGCGGCGGCTGGCCGACGGGTACGCCGAGGAGCTGCGGGCGCTGGTCGCCCACTGCCGTGGCGCGGAGGCGGGCGGCTACACCCCCAGCGACTTCCCCTGGGCGGGGCTCGACCAGGCGGCGCTGGACCGGCTGCTGGGGCGGGAGCGGGGGATCGAGGACGTGTACCCCCTGACCCCCATGCACGAGGGGATGCTCTTCCACTCCCAGTACGCGCCGGACTCGGGGGTGTACGTGGGGCAGCTCGGCTTCGTGCTGGAGGGCCGGCTCGACGCGGACGCGCTGGAGCGGGCGTGGCGCGGGGTGGTGGCGCGGCACGCCGCGCTGCGGACGGGCTTCGCCTGGGCGGGGCTGCC
>JAFAYN010000303.1 GCA_019240375.1 Gemmatimonadota bacterium | reverse complement strand
CGCTCTTCCTGGTCGGCGGACAGGGGGAGCACGTCCCACACCCGCCACTCGTTCCCCGCCGAATCTCTGAAGTTCCTCAGTGACATGCGCTTAGCTTTCCCGGGTCCGGATCCGGGGCCACGCATGTGCCGTGCCAGCGGGTTCAATTCCGGACACGGGACGTTCCTGCTCCCCCACCTCCCGTAGCGGAGGAGCCCGGCCCTTCCCTGCCTCGCGCTTCAGAGCCCCCGGCGGCTCCAGGGCTCGTTGGCCTCCAGGCAGTCCATCAGCTCGATGTAGATCCGGCGCGCCGCGTCGGTGAAGGTCTCGTCGTCCGCTTCGGCGTAGGGGTCCAGCTCCGCGCGGATCCTTTCCGAGAGCGTCCCCGTCTCGATCACCCTCGCGGCCAGTTCCAGGTGGTCGGCCTCGTCCCTGCGCACGTTGCGGCGCGCCTCGTCCAGCAGCACGCGCAGCACCTCGCGCACGTCGGCCCTCCCCTCGCCGTCGCGCTCCACGGTGGACAGGTGCGGCGCCAGCACCCGCGCCCGGCTCCCGTCGCGCACCGCGGCCCGGAAGTCGGACACCAGCACCCCGTGCGGCGGGAGGGCCGTCTTCCCCGCCATCACCCGCTGTGTCACCCCCTTCAGCGCCGAGCGGACGAACACCGCCACCGCCATGTCCATCTTCACGCACTCCTGCGTGTCCAGCACCCGCACCTCCATCCGCTTGCTGGACGCCTTGAACACCGCGCCGCGGGCGTTGAAGAACTCGTGCCGGATGGGGGCGGTGTCGGGAAAGCGGTCGAGCGCCGCGTACATCGGCCCCAGGATCCGCTTCCGGTAGTCCGCCATGCTCTCCACGTACTCCGGGACGATCTCCCCCTGCGACTCGGGGATACGCGCCTGGTGCTCCAGGATCCGGGCCAGCCGCCCGTCGGCCGCGGACTGCAGCTCGCCGTCGTACATCGGCGACGAGGCGGCCAGCGCCGGGAGGTAGGGGACCAGGAGCGCCGCCGCGTTGAGCATCGCCACCGCCTCGGCCTCGCGCCCCATGGGGAGGCTCAGGTGGTTGCTCTGCACGTTCATCCACCCGTGCGACTTCACGTCGAAGAGCCGGGCGTAGGTGGCGTAGGTGCGGGCGTTGGAGCGGGTCCAGAGCCGCGCCTTCGCCGGGTCCATCCAGGGGTGCATCCCGGTGGGCATCAGCCGCGCGTCGAAGCGGTCGCGCAGCACCGCCGTGAAGCGCTGGATCCCCTCCCAGAGCACCGCCTCGGCCTCCACCAGGCTGCGCGGGGGGAGCTGCGTCTTGACCTCGAACACGTGGTCGGCGATCTCGTTGGAGAGCGCCACCGCCCCCAGGTCCACGTCCGAGGTCCGCCGCCCCGCCAGCTCCCGGAAGGCGTCCTCCACCCGGTGGGCGATGTTCAGGTCGCGGTCCACCACCGCGTACTCCAGCTCCACCCCCGCCACCTCGAAGGGGCGGTAGTGCGAGCGTCCTCCCCCGGCGCCCGTCCCCCGGGAGCGGATGGGGGCGCGCAGCGGGGCCATCTCCGGCTCGCTCCGCTCCGGCTTCGCCACCTCGCCCCCCTCCTCCACCCGGCGCAAAAAGAAGCGCAGCACGTCCTCGTACACCGCGTTGCCGTCCGCCGCGTCCTCGTACCCGATGTCCAGGTTGGGGTTGTCGTTGATCTCGATCACCACCGGCCCGGCCGGGGTCTCCTTGATGTCCACCCCGTACAGCCCGTTCCCGATCAGCGCCGCCGCCCGCAGCGCCAGCTCCACCACCGGGCGCGGGGCCTGGTCGCGCGCCACCGCCTCCACCCGGCCGTAGCGCTCCGTCCCCTTCTCGGCCGAGCGGATCTGCCAGTGGCCGCGCGCCATGTAGTAGCGGGCCGCGAACAGGAGCTCCCCGCCGAGCACGGTGACGCGCCAGTCGAAGTCGGTGGGGAGGTACTCCTGGGCGATCAGGAGCGGCGAGCTGCGGAACATCTCCCCGGCGCGCTCGCGGTACTCCCCGGGCGACGACACCCGGTGCACCGCCGCCGAAAAGGAGCCGTCCGGGAGCTTGAGCACGAAGGGGAAGCCCAGCTCCGCCACCTGCTCGGGCGGGGTGCGCGAGGTCACCACCAGGGTGCGCGGCGTGGCGATGCACTCCCGCCGCAGCAGCTCTTCCAGGAACACCTTGTTGCTGCAGCGGATGATGGACTGCGAGTCGTCCACCACCGGCATGTCCAGCGCCTCGGCGCGCAGCGCGAACTGGAAGGCCGGCGTGCTCACCCCGGTCAGCGCCCGGATGAAGAGCGCGTCGTACTCCCCCAGCTTGTCCAGGTCGTCCAGCCCGATGCGGTGCACGTACACGTTCATCCGCGCCGCCACCCGCTCCAGCTTGTCGATGGTCTCCGGCGACGAGGGGGAGAAGGGATCCCCCTCCTCCACCAGCACCGCGATGGAGGCGCGCTTCCCCGTGCTGGGGGGCGCGGCGCCGCGCCGGAGCACCAGCCGCTCGTTGCGCGCCGCCTCGCCCAGGCGGGCGCGCTCCTCCGCGCCCAGCCGCCCGGGAGAGACGGGGGACACCTGGGTGACCTTCCACTCGTCCTCCTCCAGCACCCACTGGATGCGGAGCACCGGGGTGGGCCACTCCCGGTACACCGCCAGCGAGGCGGCGCGGAAGCGCGGGTCGGCGCTGGTCCCGAAGTAGGCGAGCGTTTCCTCCACCTCCGCCCCCGTGGCCGGGCGGTAGCTCAGCCCGTTGCGGCCGGACACCCGCAGCAGCGGGGCCGCCGGGTCGTGCGCGGGGCTGTCCCGGTCGTCCGCCTCGGGGGAGATGGCGGCGGGGAGGGCCCGGCGCCGGGCGCGCATCTCCTGCACGTCCACCGTGGGGACCCCGGCCTCGTGCAGCGCCCGGAACAGCCCGTAGGCGTCGGACAGCCCCTCGATGGTCTCCACGCCGGGGACCACCGCCTGCCCCCGCGCGTCGGCCAGGAGGGAAACGTAGTACCCCTTGGTCCGGTAGCGGTACGAGTTGCACAGGTTCACCACGGTGAGCCGGCGGTCGGAGAGCGCCTCGCCCCCCTCCAGGTACTCGTCCGCCGTCACCACCATCTCCGCGGGGAGGCCCGGGATCGCCCTGCGCTCCGAGACCACCACCACCACTCTGCGACGGCTCACCTGCGCTCCCCCTCCTCGTTTTCCGTTTTCGTGGGCCAGATCTCCAGGAGCACCGCGTCGTACGTCAGGTCGCCCAGGAGGATGGCGTTGATCAGCCGGTGCGCCTCCACCACCTGCCGCCCGTCGTCCGAGAGCGGGACGTGCGCCGAGGGGTCGCGCAGCGAGAAGCGCCGCCCCCACTGCTCGTAGCCGGCGATCACCACGAAGTGCCCGGTGGGAGATCCGCCCACGTCGTCGTCCACCAGGACGTCCAGGTCGTCGAGCTGCCGCTCGCGCGTCATCCGGTACAGGTAGGTGGCGGAAAGCCCCGCCAGCACCGGGTGGTCGCGGTCCAGGATCGACTTGAGGAGCCCGGGGGTCAGCTCGTCGAAGCACATCTCCCCGCCCCGCTCCACGAAGTCCAGGTACGCCCGCGCCGCGGCGATGGTCTTGGAGCGGGTCAGGAAGGGAATGCGCCGGTGGATCTTCTCGGCCAGCTCGCCCATCGGGATCTCGAACCAGCTCGGGTCGAAGATGCGCAGGTCGTACGAGTAGATCCGCGCCCGGAACCCGCGCCGGAGCGCGGCGATCCCCAGGTACACGGCCAGCGTCCCCCCGTCGTCGTTGCGGTCGATCTCCCCCGCCACCTCGGCCAGCTCCGCTTCCAGCCCGTAGTAGTGGTAGACCTTGCGCAGGCAGGTGGGGCCGCAGGTCACGTCGTCCGGCTGGACGAAGCGCTGCACCAGCAGCTCGTGGGCGACCCGCGACCCCTCGCGGACCCGGTCCTCCTGGACCCAGTCGTCGAGGGGGGACGCGGCGGTGGCGTTGGACATGGACGGTCCTTCCGGGCGAAGTGCGGGACCGGGAGCGGCCCCCGGAAACAGTCGAGCGCCCGCGGCGCAGCTGCACCGCGGGCGCTCCACCCTGAAGCAACGCCCGTACCACGGGGAGCCCGCGGCGGGGCCGGCTCACCCCCCGTCCAGCACCTCGCGGACCTTGCGGATCAGCGTCTCCGGGCTGAACGGCTTCTGCAGGAAGGCCCTCCCCTGCTCCCGGACCCCGTTGCGCAGGATCGCCTCGTCGGTGTACCCCGACATGTACACCACGCGCAGCGACGGGACCTGGGCGGTGAGGCGCCCCACCAGCTCCACCCCGCCCATCCGCGGCATCACCACGTCCGTCAGCACCAGGTCCACCCGGGCCCCGTGCTCCCCGAACAGCCGGATCGCCTCCGCCCCGTTCTCCGCCTCCAGCACGCGGTAGCCGCTCCGCTGCAGGACCTTGCGCGCCAGGAGGCGCACCGTGGGCTCGTCCTCCACCAGGAGCACGGTCTCCGCGCCGTCGGCGCTCCCCGCCGCGGCCGGCTCGCGCGCGCCCGGCTCCGCCCCGCCGTTAACCCGGGGGAGGAGGATGCGGAAGGTGCTCCCCCGCCCCGGCTCGCTCTCCACCCACACGTGCCCGCCGCTCTGCGCGACGATCCCGTACACCGTCGCCAGTCCCAGCCCCGTCCCGTTCTCCTTGGTGGTGAAGAAGGGCTCGAACACCTGCGCCTGGACGTCGCGGCTCATCCCCGTCCCCGTGTCGCTCACCCGGAGTTGCACGTACCGCCCCGGGCGCAAAAAGGGGAGGCGGCGCACCTCGGCCTCGTCCACCTGCAGCTCGCCGGTCGCCAGGGTCAGCCGCCCGCCGGAGGGCATCGCCTCGCGGGCGTTCACCGCCAGGTTGAGGACCACCTGCTCCAGCTGCCCCGGATCCGCCAGCACCGGCCCCAGCCCCGGCGCCAGCACCGTCACCAGCTCCACGTCCGCCCCGATCAGGCGCCGCAGCATCCGGTCCATCTCCCGCACCGTCCCGTTCAGGTCCAGCACCCGGGGCTGGAGCACCTGGCGGCGGCTGAAGGCCAGGAGCTGCCGGGTGAGGGAGCCCGACCGCTCCGCCGCCCGGCGGATCTCCTCCACGTACCCGCGCTCGGGCTCCCGCTCGCCCAGGTCCAGCGCCAGGAGCTCCGCGAACCCCTGGATGGCGGTGAGCATGTTGTTGAAGTCGTGGGCGATCCCCCCGGCCAGCCGCCCCACCGCGTCCATCTTCTGCGCCTGCAGGAGCTGCTGACGGCTCTCGTTCAGCGCCTCCTCGGCCGTCCGGCGCTCGGTCACGTCGCGGGCGTTGATCACCACCCCGTGCACCACCGGGTCTTCCAGCAGGTTGGTCCCGACGCCCTCGTAGTCCCGCCAGGAGCCGTCCGCGTGCCGGACGCGCAGCTCGAACATCCCCGCCATCGCGCCACTGGTTTCCCGGGCGCGCCGCCACACCTCCCGGGCCACGGGCTGGTCGTCCGGGTGGACGAGGGCGAGGAGGGTCGTCCCCACCAGCTCGTCCGGGTCGTACCCCAGGCTCCGCTTCACGGACGGGCTGACGAACAGGAGGGTCCCCTCCGCGTCCAGCACCTGGATGGTGTCCCACATGTTCGCCAGCAGCGCCCGGAGCTGCTCCTCGCTCCGCCGCAGCGCCTCCTCGGCCCGCTTCCGCTCGGTGATGTCCCGCACGATGGAGATCACGGTGGAGCGGCCGTCGATCTCGATCAGCCGTGCGCTGATCTCCACCGGGATCTGCGTGCCGTCCCGGGCCACGTGCACGTTCTCCAGCAGGATCCGGCGCTCGCGCTGGAGCCGGTCCATGATGGAGCCCAGCCTCCGGGGCCCCTCCTGCGAGTGCAGGTCGGACATGGTGAGCCCGAGAAGCTCCTCGCGGGAGTATCCCAGGCGCTGGCAGGCGATGGAATTGACCTCCCGGAAGGGGGTCGGCAGCCCGTCGCTCCCGATCTCGTACACGAAAACGGCGTCGTTCCCCCCGTCGAAGAGGGCGCGGTAGCGCTCCTGGCTGGCGCGCAGCGCCTCCACGACGCGCCGCCGCTCGGTGATGTCCTCCACCACCCCCAGCATCAGCTTCGGCGTTCCGTCGGCGTCCCGGATCACCGAAACGGTCACCCGGCACCAGAGCGCCTCGCCGCTCCGGTGCACGTACCGCTTTTCCAGCTGGTAGCGGTCCAGGTTCTCGTCCATGGCCTGCTGGAGCT
>JAFAYN010000243.1 GCA_019240375.1 Gemmatimonadota bacterium | reverse complement strand
AATACCGGGCGCGTCTCCCTCCGCACAAGCTGCGGGGGGTACGGCGGGAACGACGAACAACAAAAAGCCCTCCCCCAGAATTGGGGGAGGGTGGCGAGCATCCAGCGAGCCGGGTGGGGGCGCACGGCGCCGGGTCAGCATCGGAGTGCAGTCGGCGCTGTAGGCCCTCACCCCGGCGCTTCGCGCCACCCCTCTCCCAATTCTGGGCGAGGGGAACTGCTTGATACTGTTGCAGTTGAGCCCCTCCCCTGCTTGCGGGGGAGGGGTCTGGGGAGGGGGCCTGCCGTCACCTCTTCCGCAGCCAGACCAGCGGATCCACCGCCTGTCCTCCCGGCGACCTCACCTGGAACTCGATGTGCGTTCCCTCCGGCGTCGACTGGCCGCCCACCGTCCCTACCTGCTGCCCCCTCGCGATCTCGCCGCCCTCCGACACGTTGATGTCTTCCAGGTACAGGTAGAGCGAGTAGTACCCTCCGCCGTGGCTCACCACCACGCTGGGGCCGTACCCCTCGAAGGGGCGGGCGAGGACCACGGTGCCTGCGGCGATGCTGCGCACGGCGGCGCCCCGCATGGCGCCGATCCCGATCCCGTTCCAGCGCAGCGTCGTCCCGTTGGGGGTGGTCGTCCTCCCGAAGCGGTACAGGAGGCGGCCCTCCACCGGCCAGGCCAGCGAGCCCATCTCGCGCGTGGACAGGTGCGACTCGTTCGGGTTGCGCGCGGCGGTCGCGGGGGCTCGGGTGGGGAGGGGCGTCCGGTTCGCACTCCCGGCCGCGGGGGCCCGGGCGGCGGTCCTGCGCTCCGCCTCCACCCTCGCGGCCTCGCGGCGCTCGGCGTCCCGGCGGCGGCGCTCCAGGGTGGCGATCAGCGCGGTCATCTGCCGCTCGTCGCGCGCGAGCTGCACCATGCGCTGCTGCGTGCTCTGCGCCTGCCGCTGGAGCTGGGTGATGGTGTGCGTCTGCTCCTGCTCCAGCTCCTGCAGGTGGCCGTGCTCCTGCACCCGCTCCCCCTTCAGCGACTGCACCTCGGCCAGGCTCCTCTTGAGCTGCCGGTCGCGCAGCACCAGCTGCTGCTGCAGCTCCGTCACCTCGTCCATCAGCGCCCGGTCGTGCCTCGCCACCAGGTACAGGTACTTGTAGCGGTTGATCAGGTCGCCGAAGCTTTCCGCGGTGAGCAGGGCCTGCACCGCCTGGAGCGGGCCGCGCTTGTAGATGTCGCGCAGGCGTCGGTAGAGCAGGGCGCGCCTTTCGGCGAGCCGGTCCTGCGTGTCCAGCAGCTCGCGCGTGGTGACGGTGATCTGCTGCTCGGTGCGCGACACCTGGAAGTCCAGCTCCCGCAGCACCCCGGCCGACACGTTCACCTGCCGGCGGATGAGCTGCGCCTCGCTCGACAGGTCGTGCACCTGCGAGCGGATGTTGTTCAGGTCGTGGGTGAGCTGGCGCCGCTCCTCGCGGATCTCCTGGAGGCGCTGCTGGCTCTGCGACAGCTCGGGGGTACGCTGGGCGCGCGCCGGGGCCACCCATGTCAGGGCGGGGAGGAGGAGCGTGGCGAGGAGGAGCCTGCGGGTCACGCGCGCCTCCTCAGAGGGCGCGCAGGTGGCGGCGGACGGCGACCGCGCTGGACAGGAAGCCGAAGATCGTCCCGGCCACTACCCCGGCCACCACCCAGTCGAAAGGGAGCCACTCGATGCGCAGGAGCACCGCGTCGATCAGGCGGAAGGCCGCGTAGGTGAGGGCGCCGGCGAGCACGCCGCCCAGCAGCCCGGTGACGATCCCCTCCAGCAGGAAGGGGCGGCGGACGAAGCCGTCCGTCGCTCCCACCAGCCGCATGATGGAGATCTCCTCGCGCCGCGCGAACACCGCGATCCGCACCGCCGTGGCGATGATGATCGCCGCCACCGCCGCGAAGGCCCCGCCGATGATTCCCGCCGCGCCCGCCGCGATCCGCCGCAGCGACTCGATCTTGTCCAGCCAGTCGCGCCCGAAGCGGACGTCCTCCACGAAGGGGTAGGCGCGGAGCTGCTTCGCCACCCGCTCCACCGAGGCGGCGTTGCGGGCGTCCGGCTTCATCCGCAATTCCAGCGAGGCGGGGAGGGGGTTCACCTCCAGGTCGGTGAACACGTCCCGGAACTCCTCCATCTCCCGCATGGCGGTGGCGAGCGCCTCCGTCTGCGAGACGTAGCGCACCTGCATCACCTCGGGCATGGTTCGCACCTCCTCCTGCACCAGGCGGAGCTGGTCGTCCGTCACGTCGTCGCGCAGGTAGGCGACGATCTCCACCCGCTCCTCGATCCGCTCGATCGCGCGCCGGATGTTGTAGGTGGTGAGGCCGAACAGCCCCACCACGAACAGGGAGAACGCCACCGCCACCACCGACAGGAGGGTGAGGAGGGGCGAGCGGCGGAACGCGGCGAGGGCTTCACGGAGGGCATAGGGCATCGCTCAGGCCCGCTCCCCGTGCGCCACCGCCGCGGAGTCGAAGACCACCGTGCCCTCGCTCAGCTCGATCACCCGGTACTCGGGGTGGGCGCGCACCAGGTCCAGGTCGTGCGTCGCCATCAGCACCGTCATCCCCATCGCGTTGATCTCCCGGAACAGCTCGAACACCCCGCGCGCCGCCCATGCGTCCAGGTTCCCGGTTGGCTCGTCGGCCAGGAGGACCACCGGGTCGTTGGCCAGCGCCCGCGCGATCGCCACCCGCTGCCGCTCGCCGCCGGACAGCTCGTCCGGGAAGGCGCGCGCCTTGGGGGCGAGCCCCACCTGCGCCAGGAGCTTCCCCACCCGCGGCCCGATGGCGGCCCTGCGCGTCCCGGTCACCTCCAGCGCGAACGCCACGTTCTCCTCCGCGGTTCGGTCGCGGAGGAGGCGGAAGTCCTGGAACACCACGCCCAGCTTGCGCCGGAGCTGCGGGATGTCGCGGGAGCGGACGTTCTGGGAGGAAAAGCCCGAGACGCGGACCTCGCCCGAGGTGGGGCGCTCCGCCATCTGGAGCAGGCGCAGGATGGTCGTCTTCCCCGCGCCGGAGTGCCCGGTGAGAAAGGCGAGCTCGCCCTTGCGCAGGTGGAACGACACGTCGCGCAGGGCCGGCCCCGAGCGGGGATAGTCCTTGTGAACGGCGGAAAACTTGATCACGGAGAAAACCGCTTCCGGGAAGGAGTTGGGCGAAGGGGAAAGCTAGCGCGCCG
>JAFAYN010000254.1 GCA_019240375.1 Gemmatimonadota bacterium | reverse complement strand
CCGCTCACCGACACCCACTCGCGGGTGCGGTCCCGGTAGTAGGCCAGGTTGACGTTGGGGTCGGCCTCCAGCTCGTCCAGCTTGTGGGTGTCGATGTCGGTGACGAACCAGAGGTCCGCCCCGGAGGTCCGCGCCTGCGTGGCCATGGGGCGCGACACCAGCCGCCCGTCGGGGCGCCGGGTGGTGAACATGGCGATCTCCATCCCCTCGATCAGACCGTACAGGTCGTCGACCTTCTTTTCGGTGGACACGCTCTCGTCGCGGTTGCGTTCCGTGGTGTTCTGTCCCATCTCCGCCTCCCTCCGTTGTGCATGGTTTGTCCAGGGATTCCCGGCTTTCGCAGGAGGCGTGCCGCCCGCCACCACTTGCACGATCCCGTTAGCGGTTGTCAATTCAGGGGATAGGCACAGGGACGACCCGCCACACCCCGGATGGACGCGCGAGATGAAGACCGTACTGATCGTCGAGGACCAGCTGGAAACGCTGGCCATCCACACCATGTACCTGGAGCGCCACGGCTACCGGGTGCTCCGCGCGGAGAACGGCGAGCAGGGGGTGCTTTCCGCGCGCAGGTACAGGCCCGACCTGATCCTGATGGACGTGTCGGTCCCCAAGCTGGACGGCTTCGGCGCGACCGAGCGGATCAAGGGCGATCCGAAGACGGAGCACATCCCGGTGGTGATCATGACCGCGCACGCCTACGGCTCGGTCGGGAAGCGCGCCCGCGAGGCCGGGTGCGACGGCTTCCTCGCCAAGCCGGTGGAGCCGCGGCGCGTCCTGGAGGAGGTGGAGCGGCGCATCGGCCCCGGCGAGGACCCGGCGGCCAACTGAGTCCCGCGCCCTCCATGTCCATCGTCCACCCGCCCCCGCCGCCGCACCTCCGCTTCGTCCCCCCCACCCTCGACCCGGCCGACGGCGAGGCCCTGGCGCGGCTGTACGACGCGCTGGAGGCGCGCGGCGTGGGCACCCGCGAGGAGCTGGAAGCGCTGGTCCTGGACTGGGACGAGCTGGAGAGCGCGGTCCACGACGCGCGGGCGCTGGCCTACGCCGACATGACGGGCGACACCACCTGTCCGGACTTCGCCGCCCGCTACCGGGACGTGGTGGAACGGGCGCTCCCGGTAGCGGAGGAGCGCGGCTTCCGCCTCAAGCGGAAGGTGCTGGCCTCCCCCGCCGCCGGGGAGCTGGGTTCGGAGTACGCGGTCTTCCTGCGCGACCTGCGCGCGGAGGTGGGTCTCTTCCGGGAGGAGAACGTCCCCCTCCTGACCGAGGACCTGCGGCTGGCCCACGAGTTCGAGAAGGTCATCGGCGGGCAGTCGGTGGAGCTTCGCGGCGAGCGCCTCACCCTCCCGTGGCTCCTCCCCCTGCTGGACGAGCCCGACCGGGCGCTGCGCGAGGAGGCATGGCGGGCGCGCGCCGCCGTCCTCCAGGGCGACGCGGAGCGGCTGGACGCGACCTACGATGCGATGCTGGACGTCCGCGCCCGGATCGCGTCCGGGGCCGGGCTCCCCGACTACCGGGAGTACCGCTTCCGCGAGCTGCGGCGGTTCGACTACACCCCGGCAGACTGCTTCGCCCTGCACGACGCCATCGAGCGGCACGTGGTCCCGGTGGTGGTGGCCGACCAGGAGCGGCGGCGGCGGGCGCTGGGGCTGGAGACGATGCGCCCCTGGGACCTGACCGCGGACGCCGCCGGGCGAGGCTCGCTCCGGCTCTTCGACACGGCGGACCGCCTGCGGGAGGGGTGCGGGCGCATCCTCCGCCGGCTGGACCCGGAGCTGGGCGCCCTGTTCCACGGGCTGGCGGAGCGCGGGCTGCTGGACCTGGACAGCCGACCGGGAAAGACCTCCACCGGGTACATGGCCCCGTTCCTCCTGCGCCGCCTCTGCATGATCTTCATGAGCGCGGTGGGAACCCGGCGCAACGTGGAAACGCTGCTGCACGAATCCGGGCACGCGCTGAACCTCCTCCTGGCGCGCGACCAGCCGCTCGGCTCCTACCGCTTCCCCCCGGTGGAGTTCGCGGAGGTGGGGTCGATGGCGATGGAGCTGCTGGCGCGCCCCTTCATGGGGGAGTTCTGCCAGGGGGAGGAGCTGGAGCGGATCCTGGACGACCACCTGATCGAGGCGCTGGCCCTCCTCCCGCGGACGGCGATGATCGACGCCTTCCAGCACTGGGTGTACACCACCCCCGGGTGCGACGCGGCGGCACGGCGCGCGAAGTGGATCGAGCTGGACGAGCGCTTCCGCCCGGGGGTGGACTGGTCGGGGCTGGAGGAGGCGCGGGGGAACGGGTGGCAGCTCTACCACGTGTTCGCGCTCCCCTTCTACATGGTGGAGTACTCCATCGCGCAGCTCGCGGCGCTGCGCATCTGGCTCCGCTCGCTGGAGGACCCGCGCGGCGCGCTGGACGACTACAAGCGGGCGCTGGCGCTCGGCGGCTCGCGCCCGCTCCCGGAGCTGTTCCGCGCCGCGGGGGTGGAGCTGACCTTCGACGAGGGAATGGTGGCGCGGGTGGTGGAGGCGACGACGGCGCGGATCGGCGCCCTGGCGTAGCCGGGGAGCGAGGGGGAGGAAAAGGGGAGAGGCCCGGCGCGCTGCCGGGCCTCTCCCCTTTTCCGGAGCGGGTGCCGCCGGATGGCTATGGCTGGTCCAGCGTCCACTGCACCGGCATGGAGATCAGCACCCGCACCGCCCGTCCGCCGACCTTCGCGGGGCGGAAGCGGAACCTCTCCGCCGCCTTCACCGAGGGCTCCGCGAACCCCTCGTGGGTGACGGACACCACGGTGATGCTCCCCGGCTCCACCTCCCCCCGGGCATCCACGACGAACTGGAGCACGGCCTTCCCCGACACCCCCGCGTCCTGGAGCAGCGGCGGATACAGGCGCTGCATCATCCGCTGCACCTCGGCGGCGTTGCGCAGCACCGGGCGCTCCTGCACCGCCTCGGGCTGGTAGACGCCGTCCCCGCCCACGGGGGAGCCCACGCCCGGGTCACCCGGGGTGGCGGGCGCGCTCGGGTCGCCGTTCGGGGTGCCGCCGGTGGGGGTGCCCACGGTGACCGGACTGGCCGGGAGCGGCGATTCGGCTGGGTCGAAGGTCGGCAGCGTCGTCGGGACCACGGTCGGCGGGTCGGGGATGACGGCGCTGGGCTGCGTCGCGGCGGGCGCCCGCGGCGCGGTCCGCAGCCGGGGCTGCTCCGGCTGCACCGGGTCGAGCCGCTTCGGGAGGGTCTCGATCCAGGTAAGCTGCGGCTGCTTCTCGACGCGGGGCCGGGGCTTTTCCGCGACCGCGTACAGGGCGCCGCCGATGAGCAGGGCGTGAGCGCCCACCGAGACCGCCACCGTGGCCGGGCTCCAGATGCGGCGCTTCCTCGTCGTGGACGTGAGAACCTTGAACATGCGGCACCCTTCCTTGCGCGGATGTGAAAGGGCTCGGCCGGGGGACGGCCGGGCGCCCGTGGGCCGGGCACCCACGCAGCAGGGCAACCCGCGTTCCGCGTGGCCGCGAAAGGGCAAGGATTTGTAGGGCAACTACTTGGGTTTCCGGGCCGGAGCGGGGCGTCTGCGCGGGAGGACAGGCGCCCCGCCCGAAAGTGGACAGCGCGTCAGCCGGGGACCATCCGGTACACCCGCCCGTTGGAGGAAAGGAGGTACACCTCCCCCGCCGAGTCCTGCCCGAAGGAGAGCACGCTGCCGACGCTCCCGAAGTCCCAGCTCCGCCGGTCCGCCACCGCGCCAGCCGAGTAGCGGAAGCTGCGCACCCACCCGCCGCAGTAGTCGGCGTAGAAGTAGTGGCCGCGGAC
>JAFAYN010000219.1 GCA_019240375.1 Gemmatimonadota bacterium | reverse complement strand
GGGAGCGGCAGGAGGGGCGGCGCGCGCAGGACTTCGGGGCGCCGCCCGCGCCCGTGGCGCCCAGCCTGGGCCCCGAGCGCAACCTCCTCCTCCTCTTCCTGCGCGACGAGTCGTGGCTGGAGCGGGCGGTGCGCGACGTGGGGCCGGAGGACTTCCGCTACCCCGTGTACCGCACCCTGTACGAGAAGCTGATCGAGCTGGAAGGGAACCGCGACGCCGACGGTGCGTGGCTGGAAGCCTTTCCGCCCGAGGTGCTCCCGGTGCTGGAGGAATTGCGCGGCGACCCGGAGGCGGCGGAGATCGGGGACGCCGAAGCGTACTTCCAGGCCAACCTCCACCGGCTCCTGGCCCGCCCCTTCGAGGAGCGGCTGACAGAGATCGAGCGGGAGATGACCGTCGCCACGCCGGAGCAGCAGGCGCTCCTCCTCCAGGAAACGAGACAGATCACCGCGATGATGCGGGAGCGCGGGCTGCTGAAGAAGTCCGGGATCCTGCGCAACGTACAGAACGCCGGGCGCAACCGCTCCCGCTGAGGGCCGCCATGAACGACTTCGACCGGACCGACGCGCTGGAAACCCCCGCCGCGCTGGTGGACGTGGACCGGATGCGCGCCAACCTGCGGCGCGCGGCCGAGTACTGCCGCACCTATGACCTGGGGTGGCGCCCGCACGTCAAGACGCACAAGACGCCGGAGCTGGCGGCGGAGCAGCTCCGCGCCGGGGCCAAGGGGATCACCGTGGCGACCCCGCGCGAGGCGGAGGTGATGGCCGGCGTGGCGGACGACATCCTCCTCGCCTACCCGCCCTTCGGCGCCTCCAAGCTGGCCCGCCTGATGGATCTTCCGGAAAAGGTGCGGCTCACCGTGGGGCTGGATTCGGAGGAGGCGCTGCGCGCGCTGGGGAGCGCCGCCCGCGAGGCCGGACGCGACGTGGCCGTGCTGGTGGAGCTGGACATGGGGATGGGGCGGGTGGGGGTGCAGAGCCCCGAGGGCGCGGTGATCCTGGCGCAGCTCGCCGCCGACGCCGGGCTGGAGTACCGCGGGGTGATGTTCTACCCCGGCCACGTCCGCGACCACGTGGACGGGCAGGGCCCCGCGATCCAGGCCGTGTCCGACCGGCTGGGGAGCTTCCTGGAGGCGCTGGACCGGGCCGGGCTCCCCCCCGCGGTGGTGAGCGGCGGGTCCACTCCCACCTTCTGGCGCTCGCACGAGGTGTTCGGGCTCAACGAGGTGCGCCCCGGGACCAACCTCTTCAACGACCGCACCACCGCCCTGATCGGCGCGTGCGAATGGGACGAGTGCGCCTACAGCATCCTGGCGACGGTGGTCAGCACCTCGGTGCCGGGGCAGGCGGTGATCGACGCCGGCTCCAAGGCGCTCGCCAAGGAAGAGGTGCGCGCGGAGGGGGGCGGCTACGGCGCCCTGCTGGACCGGCCGGAGGTGGTGGTGAAGTCGGTTTCGGAGGAGCACGGGATCCTGGACCTGTCCGGGACCGACTGGCGTCCGCGTGTGGGCGCCCGGGTGAGGGTGGTCCCCAACCACGTGTGCGTGTCGGTCAACCTGCAGGACCGGCTCTGGGGCGTGCGCGGCGACGAGGTGGTGGCGGAGTGGGAGGTGGCGGGGCGGGGGAGGATTCCCCTGGCCGGACGCCGATGAACCTGCTGTTCCGCACGCTGTACGTCCTGCTCGCCGCGCTGCGCCGCGAGCGCCTGGGCCCGCTGGACGAGTCGACGGTGACCTTCCGGGTGCTCCCCAACGACCTGGACGTCAACCTGCACATGAACAACGGGCGCTACCTGACGCTGATGGACCTGGGGCGCCTGGACCTGATCGCGAGGATCGGCATCCTGGGGGAGATCCGGCGCAGGAGGTGGATGCCGGTGATCGGTGCCCAGAAGATCCGCTACCGCCGCTCGCTGAAGCCCTTCCAGAAGTACCAGCTCCGCAGCCGCCTGCTCTGCTGGGACGACAAGTGGTTCTTCATGGAGCAGCGCTTCGAGCATCGCGGCCACCTGATGGCGATCGCCCTGGTGAAGGGGCTCTTCCTCGGCCCCGAGGGACAGGTGCCGACACAGCGGGTGGTGGAAGTGGCCGGGGTGGAGATCGCCTCGCCGCCCTTCCCGGAGCCGGTGGCGGCCTGGCAGGAAGCGGAGTCGGTGCTGCGCGAGTACGAGACGGACGACGTGGAGGCGGCGGGGTGACGGGGGAGGAAGCAAGGTCCGCAGCGTCGGTCGCGCTCCGGGCGCACCTGGCCGGCGGAGGCCCCGACCCCGGGCTGTGCGAGAGCTGCGTCAACGTGCGCGTGGTCCGCAGCGGCAAGGGCTCGACCTTCTATATGTGCGAGCTGTCGAAGGCGGATCCTGCCTTCCCCAAGTACCCAGGCATCCCGGTGCTCCGGTGCCGGGGGTACACACCGGCCCGGTAGGGCGGGTGGCCCCCTCCCCAAACCCCTCCCCCGCAAGCAGGGGAGGGGCTTAACTGCAACATAATCAAGCAGTTCTCCCCTCTCCCCTTGTGGGGGAGGGGCCGGGGGAGGGGGGCTGCGGTGCTGACCTTCGCGCGACCGCCGGCGCAGCACGCCCCCATCCGGCTCGCTTAGGCTCGCCACCTTCCCCCAATTCTGGGGGAAGGCTAGCCGTAGAAGGAGCTTGGGTGCGTGGCCCTGGCTTGCCCCCCCTCCCACAGCAGCCCCCTTGATCCCCCACGAGGGGAGAGGGGCTTTTTTGTCCACTTTTTTGTTGTCGTCCCCTGCCGTTCCCACATGCTGTTACGGAGGGAGACCCCGCAGTGTCGGCACAGTCGTATCGTGCCGACCGAGGAGGCTCCCGTAGTGGACGGGGAGACTGCCGGCTGTTTCGGCAGGCTCGCCGGCCCCGCGGAAGAGACGGACGGTAGTTTCGTCCGGCTCTGGAGCGGCCCCGCTAAATGAAACAACTACTCTCCGAACATCGCCTCCAGCTCGTAGATCGCCTCTCCCGGCCCGATCAGGATCAGCGTCTCCCCCACCTCGATCACCCGCCGTGCCTCCGGGTTCAGCACGAACTCCCCGTTGTTCCCCCGCACGGCCAGGATGCTCACGTTCCCCATCCGCCGCAGCCCGCACTCCGCGATGGTCTGCCCCGCCAGCGGAGAGCCTTCGGGGACGATCAACTGCCCCACGTCCGCGTCGGCCGCGCGGAAGCTGAAGATCCGGTTGAACAGGTCGTGCACCGCGGGGCGCAAGAGAGCCAGCGCCAGGCGGTGCCCGCCGATGGAATCCGGGGTGACCACCCGGTCCGCGCCCGCCCGCTGCAGCTTGCTTTCCGACTCCTCGGAGTTGGCCCGCGCCACCACCAGCAGCTCCGGGTTCAGCCCGCGCGCGCTCAGCACCGTCAGCACGTTGTTGGCGTCGGAGTTGAGGGCCGCCACCAGTCCGCGCGCCCGCGTCACCCCTGCGCGGAGGAGCACATCGTCCAGCGTTGCGTCGCCGATGACGTGCGGGATCCGCTCGGTGACCAGCCCCTCCTCCAGCTCTTCCAGGCACTCGATCACCACGAAGGGCTCGCCGCGCACCCGGAGGTCGTGGACGATCCGGGTGCCGAGCCGGCCGTAGCCGCACACGACGTAGTGGTCGCGGAGCTCTTCGATGGATTGTTTCATCTTGCGACGTTGCATGGAAAGCCAGAGGGCCTGCCCCATCACCACCTCGACCGCGTTGGTGAACGCCCACGCGCCCACCCCCACCCCCATCACGATCAGCCCGATGGTGAACGCCCGCCCCACCTGCGACAGCGGGTGGATCTCGCCGAAGCCGACCGTCGCGACGGTGATCACCGTCATGTACAGGGCGTCGAGCCACGGGTAGTGCTCGATCCAGACGTACCCCACCGTTCCCACCGCGATCAGGATCGCCAGGACGACCAGCGCGAGCTGGAGCTGGTGGAGCGGGTCGTTCAGCGCCCCCCGCGCCCGCTCGGCCAGGGTGAGCGGCTCGGCGACCGGGAGCGTCGGCGCGCCGCGCGTGCGCTTGCGGCGGTTGGGGAGGTGCTTGCGTGCCGGACTCTCGGCCATGATGAGGGGCGGCGGGTGCGGTCGTGGACCGGCCGCCGCTCGTGCGAGCGCGCGCCGGATCCCGGTCGGAGCAAGCTATACGCAGGTGTGGTTCCACGGGAGATCCCGAACCCCTCCCGGCGCTTGCCCGTCCCGCGGCCCCGGAATAGCTTTCGCCCATGCTCAACGCCCCCGCCCGTCCCCTCGCACGCCGCTGGATCACGCCCCCGCCCCCGGACACCGCGGCGGTGCAGCGCCTCGCCCGCGAGCTACGCCTCCCCGAGCCGCTGTGCCGCCTCCTGGCGCAGCGCGGCTTCGGCGAGACCACGGCGGCCAAGGAGTTCCTGCGCCCCCACCCGGGGCAGATCCACCCGCCGCAGCTCCTGGCCGGGGTGTCGGACGCCGTGGCCCGGCTCCGCCGCGCCATCCAGGGGGGCGAGACGGTCCTGGTGCACGGCGACTACGACGTGGACGGGATCTGCTCGACGGCGCTCTACACGCGGGCGCTGCGGGCGATGGGGGCACGGGCGGTGCCCTTCGTCCCGCACCGGATCGAGGACGGGTACGACCTGTCCGACGCGGGGATCCGCGCCGCGCAGGCCGCCGGGGCGACGCTGATCGTCACCGGCGACTGCGGGATCGTGGCGCACGAGGCGGTGAACCGGGCCCGCCGGGCGGGGATCGAGACCATCGTCACCGACCACCACACCCCCGGCCCGACCCTTCCCGACGCGGTGGCGGTGGTCAACCCCAACCGCCCCGACTGCCCGTACCCGGACAAGGGGCTGGCCGGGGTGGGGGTGGCGTACAAGGTGTGCTGCGCGCTGGCCGCCGAGCTGGGCTTCCCCGAAGACCGGTTGCACGGCTTCCTCGACCTGGTGGCCGTCGCGACCATCGCCGACCTGGCGCCGCTGGCCGGGGAGAACCGGGCGCTGGTGCGCTGGGGGCTGCGCATCCTCCCGCAGACGCCCAACCCCGGGCTGCGGGCGCTGCTGCGCACCAGCGGGCTCGCCGACCGCTCCGAGGTGTCCGCCTCGCAGGTGGGGTACGTCCTCGCCCCGCGCATCAACGCGGTGGGGCGGATGTCGGAGGCGCTGCGCGGGGTGACGCTGCTGGTCACCGACGACCACGGCGAGGCGGCGGAGATTGCGGCGTCGCTGGAGGCGGAGAACCGTTCCCGGCAGACGGTGGACGCGCAGACGCTGGGCGAGGTGATGCGGACGCTGGACCGGGTGTACGACCCGGACCGCGACTGGGGGGTGGTGCTGGCCTCGGACGGGTGGCACCCGGGAGTGATCGGGATCGTGGCGTCGCGGGTGGTGGAGCGGATCCACCGGCCCACGGTGCTGATCGCGCTGGGGCGCGACGGGGAGGGGAAGGGGAGCGCGCGGTCCATCTCCGGCTTCCACCTGTACGACGCGATGCGCGACTGCTCCGAGCACCTGACCCGCTTCGGGGGGCACCGCTACGCCGCCGGGTGCTCGATCCTGCGCGACCGGGTGGACGGCTTCCGCTCGGCGTTCAACACCCGCGCCCGCGCCGTCCTCAACGAGGAATTGCTGGTCCCCGAGGTGCGGATCGACCTGGAGCTGGCGCTCCCCGAGGCCAGCGAGGAATTGTTCCGGATGCTCCGCCACGCCGGGCCCTTCGGGATGGGGAACCCCACCCCGGTGTTCGCGGCGCGGAGCGTGGGGCTGTCCGGCTACCCGCGCGTGGTGGGGCAGAACCACCTCAAGCTGACGCTGGCGTCCGGAGGGACGGCGCTGGAGGCGATCGGCTTCGGGATGGGCGCCCTCCTGAACGAACCGGCGCTGGCCCACGGCCCGCTGGACGTGGCCTTCAAGCTGGAAGAGAACCACTGGAACGGCCGGAGCCGGCTCCAGGCCAAGCTGGTGGACCTGCGCCCGGCCTCGTGAGGATCGTCGCGGGGGAGTGGGGCGGGCGGCGGATCGAGGCGCCGCCGGGGCGGGCCACCCGCCCGACCACCGACCGGGTGCGCGAGGCGTGGATGAGCGTGGTGGCGGCGGAGATCCCCGGCGCGCGGGTGCTAGACCTGTTCGCGGGGTCGGGGGCGCTGGGGCTGGAGGCGCTCTCGCGCGGGGCCGAGCACGCCACCTTCGTGGAGAACGGGGCCCCCGCGCTCCGCGCCCTGCGCGCCAACCTGGACGCGCTGGGGGCGGGCGCCCGCGCGTCCGTCGTCCGCACGGACGCCGTCCGCTACGCCGAAGGGCTCGCCGCCGGGGCGTTCGACCTGGCCTTCGCCGACCCGCCGTACGGGCAGGGGCTGGCGGAGGCGCTGGTCCGCCGCTTCACCGAGGTCCCCTTCGCCGGTCTGCTGTGCGTCGAGCACCGCCGCGACGACGTCCTCCCCGAGCACCCGGACGCGGTCTCCCGCCGCTATGGCGACACCGTCCTCACCTTCCTCCGCGCATGAGCGAGCCCACGACGCGCGTCGCCGTCTGCCCCGGGTCGTTCGACCCGATCACCCGCGGCCACGAGGACATCGTGCGCCGCTCGCTCCGCCTCGCCGACCGGGTGGTGGTCGCCGTCGCCCACTCGCCCACGCAGGCCAAGAAGGGGATGTTCGGGATCGAGGAGCGGGTGGAGATGATCCGCGAAAGCTTCGCCGACGAGCCGCGGGTGGAGGCCGCCGAGTTCCAGGGGCTGCTGGTGGACTACGCGCGGCGGATCGGCGCCGGGGTGGTGGTGCGCGGCGTGCGGACGGTGGCCGACTTCGAGTACGAGATGCAGATGGCGCTGATGAACCGGCGCATCTCCGGCGGGCTGGAAACGGTCTTCCTGGCGCCCGACCCGGAGCACTCGTTCGTCACCGGGACGCTGGTCCGCCAGGTGGCCCAGCTCGGCGGCGACGTGTCCCCCTTCGTTTCCGGGCCGGTGCTGCGCCGCATCCGCGCCGCCATCCGGCCGTAGACACGCCGCGATGAGCTTCCTGGAATCCGTACGCGCCCGCGCCTCCGAGAACCCCCGCCGGCTGGTCTTTCCCGAGGGCGCCGACGAGCGCACGCTGGAGGCGGTGGTGCGCCTGGGGCGCGAGGGGCTGGTCCGTCCCGTGGTGGTGGGGGGCGAGCCGACCGCCGCCGACCTGCTGCGGCTGGGCGCGGGGGACCGGGTGGAGGTGCTGGACCCCGGCCACCACCAGAGCCGCCCCCGGCTGGCCGCGCACCTGTACGAGCGGCGCCGCGCGAAGGGGATGACCGAGGACGAGGCGCTGCGCCGGAGCGGCGACCCGCTCCTCTTCGCGGCGCTCCTGGTGGCGACGGGAGAGGCGGACGGGAGCGTGGCGGGCGCGGTCAACACCACCGGCGACGTGATCCGCGCCGCCATCTGGGGGGTGGGCCCGGCGGCGGGGATCCGCACGGTGTCGTCCTCGTTCTACATGGTGGTCCCGCCCTTCCGCTCCGGCGAGTCGGAGGTGCTGACCTTTTCCGACGCCAGCGTGGTCCCCGACCCCACCGCCGAGCAGCTGGCCGACATCGCGCTGGCGGCCGCCGACGCGCGCCGCAGGGTGGTGGGCGACGAGCCGCGCGTCGCCTTCCTCTCGTACTCCACCCTGGGGAGCGCGGGCGGCCCCTCGGTGGACAGGGTACGCCGGGCGCTCGAACTGTTCCGGGAGCGAGCCCCGGGCGTCCCCGCCGACGGCGAGATGCAGGTGGACGCCGCGCTGGTGGAGTCGGTGGGGGCGCGCAAGGCGCCGGGCTCTGAGGTGGCGGGGCGCGCCAACGTGCTGGTGTTCCCCGACCTGGACGCCGGGAACATCGCCTACAAGATGGTGCAGCGGCTGGCCCGCGCCGACGCGGTGGGGCCGATCGTACAGGGGCTGGCGCGCCCGTGCAACGATCTTTCGCGCGGCGCCAGCGTGGACGATATTGTCAACGTGGCGTGCATCACCGCGCTCATGGCCGGGTGAGTTCCCTGGCATATGGCTTGCGCCTGGCACCCCGTCGGCCGGTTTTCATCTTCAAACCTGAGGTGTGGAGGAGCCATGAGCTTCCAGACGAGTAAGCAGAACGGTGTGGTGGTGGTGGACGTGGACGGTCAGCTGATCGTCGGGAACCGACAGGAGCTGAAGCAGAAGGTGCTGGACGAGCTGGAGCGCGGCGAGAAGAAGTTCCTCATCGACTTCGCGCAGACCGGCTACATCGACAGCTCGGGGCTCGGCGTCCTCGTCTCGCTGTCCAAGAAGATCCGCGAGCAGGGAGGCGAGCTGCGACTGGCCAACCTCAACGACGATCTCAAGACGCTGTTCGAGCTCACCAAGCTCGACACCCTGTTCCAGATCTCCGACACGCGCGACCGCGCACTGTCCAGCTTCTGACCACCGCATTCGACCCGCTCGCGCGTGACGCGAGCGGGTCGAATGCCGTCAGACCAGACCGCGGTGTCGCTGGCCGTTCGCGTCGCTCGAATCGCCACCCCGGTCCCCCGTTCCCGCCCAGGCCAGCACTCGCCCCCCCCCGACCCCACCCCCCAACCAGCCGCCACCGACATGGTCGCGTCTTCATCTC
>JAFAYN010000206.1 GCA_019240375.1 Gemmatimonadota bacterium | reverse complement strand
GGTCTCGCCGCTTCGCGCTCGCATCCCTCACGCGGGGCTCCCGCGTTTTACAGGTTGGCGGCGATCACGTAGGTCACGGATACCGTCCCCTCCCGCGGCAGCGGCTTCTCTCCAAGCTCCACCCGGTACCGCGTTTCTCCACCCTTGCCGGTCCCCACCGTGGCGTCCCGGGCCGCGCTCCGTACGGGGGCGGCGCTCCTTTCCTCGCTCCCCGTGGGCGACACCATCACCTGCACCAGGTACCCCGCCGGGCTCGCCGCCGTCGGGGGCGTGGTCACGTCCAGGTACTTTCCTTCGCGGTAGTCCAGCCGCAGCGAGGGGAATGCCGGCGCGCGGACGGGCTCGGCGATGGTGGCGGACACCCCGATGGAGGCGGTGCGCGCCTGCGCCGCCAGCGGGGAAGCGACCCCGCAGAGTGCCAGCTTGACCATCAGGGCGAGCTTCTTCACGATCCGGTCCGGTGCAGGGGTTCCCAGCTCTCGTGGCGGGACATCCCATGCGAAGATCGGACCGGACGTGATTTCAGCTCAAGTTGTTTTCAAACAATGAGTTGTCTGGCGGTGGGGCGGGGCGGAGGAGTGTGGAGGAATTTTACGCCCGGGTATTGGGAATTCGGGTAAGTATTTGCTACGCTTTGTGTTGGTGGGGGTGTAAAAGAATCGGTCTCAGGACGGGGCTCGCTCCAGGCGCAGGGTGGGGAGGTCGACCACCGTTTCTTCGCCCTGCGCGGGGACGGTGAAGCGTACGACCGCCGGCTCGGCGCGCGCCTTCAGCGCCCGCAGCGACGACTCGGCCACGCGCAGCTCGTACTCGCCGGGGCGCACGCGGCTGACGTAGAACTCGCCGTCGCTGAACGACACGATGGTCTCGGTCCTCCCCGACGTCCGCTCCCGCAGCTCCAGCGTCACCCCACTCACGGTGGGCACCCCATCGCCCGCCACCAGCGTCCCGGCCAGCTCGCGGGTGCGGACCAGCGGGAAGTCCACGTGGTTGTACAGGTGCGGCGTGGGACGGATGAAGGCGGCGCGGGTCAGCGGGATCCAGCTCGGGTCGATCCCGTGCAGCGTGTCCACGCTCACCGACGAGATCTCGTAGGGGACCACGTTCCAGGTCCGGTACCCGCCGGCCGCGTCCGTTCGCGCTCGGCTGCTCCCCACCCGCACCTCCACCCCCGGCACCGGGCGGTCGCCCGCGTCCAGCACCCCGTTCCCGTTCTGGTCGTAGAAGACCACCCCGCTCACCCCCGCGTCGCGCACCCCCCCGTACACCAGGGGGTACACCAGCCCGTGCCCGTCGTAGGCGAGGGCGCCGCTCACCACCGCGGTCGCCACCACCCCGCCGGCGGGGTTGGTCGCCACGCGGGCCTGGGTGCGCGCCACGCCCGCGGCCAGGCTGTACCCCACCGACAGGGCGGGGGCGGAGCGGCGCAGGTCCCAGCGGGCCGCGAGCGCCAGGTAGCCGGCGCGCTGCGGCTGGAGGGTGAAGGTCCCCTGGAGGAGCTGCACCCCCCGCTCGCCGAAGCCGACGCTGGCGCCCACCGGCCGGTTGCGGAGCCAGAGCGGCCCCCGCGAGGAGGTGAGAAAGAGCCCGCCGAGGGTGAAGAGCCCGCCGTCCTGGTAGCGGTCGTACTCGTAGGAGGCTTCCAGGTTGCTGCGGGGGAGGTCGAACGAGGTCAGCGCTCGCCAGCGGTCGCTCGCCCCGTCCACGGGACCCTCGGCGCGCGCTTCCAGCCGGACCGAGTGGACCCGCCCCGGGAAGCGCGCCGCGAGCAGCGACTCGGAGTACCAGCGCCGCGTAGTGAGCGGGATCACGGAAAGCTGCCCGGAGCCCGGGTCGTTGATCCCCGCCGACAGCGCACCGGTCACGGGCGAGTTCCCGTAGTAGCCCAGGTTTCCCCGTATGAACGACGACCGGGCCGCCTGGAACTGCGCCGCCCACCCGGAGAGCCACGCCATGTTGACGGACCCCTGCGGGAGTACGGCGCGGCGGAGCGAGTCGGAGGTCGCCTCGAACCCCCCACTCACGGTCAGCCACCGGGCGAGCCCCGCGTCCACCGTGGCGTAGCCCAGGTAGTCGCACCCGTGGTTGGGGCAGACCCCGGCCCCCGCGGAGTACTCCACCCGCCCGGGGCGGAGCTGCGTGGGGGGGACCTGGTACAGGACCTCCGAGACCACCTCCTGCCCGGCCGGGCTGAACATCCGCACCTGGAGCGGGGTGTTCCCGTAGCGGAGCGGGACGGAGACCGGCGTGCGGGTCGCGCCCTCCGAGAAGCCGAGCAGCTCCCCGTTCTGGTACACCTCGTACTCCCACCCCTGAGGGACGTCGGGCGTGAGCAGCACCTGTCCGAAGAGCTGCTCCCGCACGATGCGGGCGTTGGTGACGTTGACGCCGTGCACCGAGCGGAGCAGCGCCCCTCCCATCACGATGTCCCCCACCTCCACCTGGCGCAGGAGCGGCGAGTCGGGGAAGCCGCGGCGGTAGCTCCAGTTCCACCCGGAGCTGGCGCGGCTGGGACCCTGCGGGGTGATCGTCCCCCCCACGGACAGGT
>JAFAYN010000158.1 GCA_019240375.1 Gemmatimonadota bacterium | reverse complement strand
CATCGACATCTTCACCGAGAAGCAGTCCGACCGGATGGCGCTCTACCTGAAGCGCTCCGGGCAGTACGAGGGGATGATCCGCGAGAAGCTCCGCGCCCGCGGGATGCCGGAGGACCTGGTCTACCTCTCCATGATCGAGTCCGGGTTCAACCCCACGGCGCGCTCCAGCGCCTCCGCGGTGGGGCTCTGGCAGTTCATGGCCGGGACCGCCCGCGACTACGGCCTCCGCGTGGACGGCTACGTGGACGAGCGGAAGGACCCGGAGAAGTCCACCGACGCCGCGCTCCGCTACCTGAGCGACCTGCACGGGCAGTTCGGCGCCTGGTACCTGGCCGCCGCCGCGTACAACACCGGCGGGGGCCGCGTGAGCCGGGTGATGAAGGAGCTGACCGGCTCCGAGAAGGGCGAGGAAGCCGACTTCTGGCGCATCCGCCGGCGCCTCCCCAAGGAGACGCGCGAGTACGTGCCGCTCATGCTGGCCGCCGCGCTGATCGGGAAGGAGCCGCACAAGTACGGGCTGGGCGACGTGGAGCGCTACCTCCCGCTCCGCACCGACTCGGTGCAGGTCCCCGGCGGGATCGACCTGGGCGTGGTGGCCAAGGCGGTGGGGGTGGAGGAAAAGGACATCCGCGCGCTGAACCCGCAGCTGGTTCGGGGGATCACGCCCCCGGGGAAGAAGGGGTACGTGGTGCGGGTGCCGGAGGGGCGGGCGACGCAGTTCGCGGCCAACTTCGACGGGGCGCGGGAGCAGGCCCGGGCCGAGGCGCGCGAGGCCGAGGCGAAGGCCCGGGTGGAGCGCGCCGAGCGGACGCGGCTGGCCCAGGTGCGGACGCGGAACTCCAGGAGCAAGGTCCGGCTGGCGGCGACGCACCGGGTGAAGCGGGGCGAGTCGCTGTGGACGGTGGCGCGGCGGAACGGGGTGAGCGTGGCGGCGCTGAAGCGGGCGAACGGGTTGCGAGGCAGCCACATCAAGCCGGGGCAGACGATCCGGATTCCGCGCTGATCGGGTTTTCTGAAGAGAGAACGGGGCTGTCGCTTTCGAGCGGCGGCCCCGTTTCGCGTAGGTGCCTGTGGTGTGTGGGGCCGCTCCAGAGCCCGGCAAACAGCCGCCGGTCTCTTCCGCGGGGCCGGTGAGCCCCGGAAACAGCCCCGGGTCTCCCCGACCGCTACGGGAGCCACGCCCAAACTGCCGGGCGCGTCTCCCTCGCAACAGAATGTGGGAACGGCAGGGAACTACAGGAACGGCAGAACAACGCAGGGCGGCCATTCTCGCGAATGCCGCCCTTCTTCGTGTTGTTGAGCCCCTCCCCTGCGCGCGGGGGAGGGGTTTGGGGAGGGGGCCAGGCCGAAGCCGCGCACCCAATTTTCTTCTGCGGGATGCCTTCCCCCAGAATTGGGGGAAGGTGGCGGCTCTCAGGCCGCCGGATGGGGGCGTGCGATGCCCGCCTGTCCCACCCCCGCCGCCCCGCGTTACATTGTCCCCCTCATGAGCGATCCATCCATCCCCGGCAGCGGAGCCGCCCGGCCCTCCCGCGTCCTCCTCGTCTTCCTGGACGGGGTGGGGATCGGGGCGGACGACCCGCGCGTCAACCCGTTCGCGGCGGCACGCCTGCCGCGGCTGCGGGGGCTGCTGGGCGGGCGGCTCCCGCTGCGCGAGCACCTGGCGGACGGCGGGCGCATCGATGGCGCGGGGGCGGCGCTGGTGGCGGCGGACGCCACCTTGGGGGTGGCGGGGACGCCGCAGAGCGGGACGGGGCAGACGGCGCTGCTCACCGGGCGCAACGCGCCGGAGCTGTACGGGCGGCACTTCGGGCCGTGGGTCCCCACCGCGCTTCGGGAGATGCTACGCGCGGAGAACCTGCTGAGCCGCGCCCTGGCGGCGGGGCGCTCCGTCGCCTTCGCCAACGCCTATCCCTTCCGCGTCACCGAGGCCGACCCGCGCATCTTCCGGCGGCCTGCGGCGCCCCCCCTGGTGGCGGTGGCGGCGGGGGTGCTGACGCGCGACCTCCCCGAGCTGGCGGCGGGGAACGCGGTGGCCTCTTCCATCACCAACGAGCGCTGGCGCGAGACGGTCGGAGAGCTGGAGGACGTCACTCCCGAGGAGGCGGGGCGGCGGCTGGCGCGTATCGCTACGGGCGCCGAGGTGACGCTGTTCGCGCACTACGACACCGACTACACCGGGCACCGCGGCGAGCTGGCCGAGGCGGTGCGCGCGCTGGAAAAGGTGGACGCCTTCCTGGGCGCCCTCGCCGACGCGCTCCCCGAAGACGCGCTCCTGGTGGTCGCCAGCGACCACGGCAACATCGAGGATGTGGAGGCGGGGCACACCCTCAACCCGGTGCCGGTGATCGCGGTGGGGCGGGGGAGGGAGGCGGTCGCGGCGCGGGTGCGCGACCTCACCCACGTCACCCCCGCGCTCCTGGATCTCCTGGGGATCGAACCACCTGCCGGGCCGCCCCCTCCGGACGGCGCCGGCATTCACGAATAGGGAACGAAGATGCAGCTCAAGGCGGTCCTGTACGACTTCGACGGCACCCTGGCCGATACCACCGACCTCATCATGCGGTCGTACCGGCACACCATGTCCACCCACCTGGGCGAAGTCCCGCCCGACGAGGAGTGGCTGAGCGGGTTCGGCACCCCGCTCGACATCCAGCTCGCCCGCTTCGCCCGCTCTCCCGAAGAGGCGCTGGAGATGCTGCACACCTACCAGCGCTACCAGCGCGCCCACTACGACGACCTGCTCCACCCCTTCCCGGGCGCCGTCCGCGCCGTCGAGGAGCTGGCCGGGCGCGGGGTGCGCCTCGCCATCGTCACCAGCCGCCACCGCGAGGGGACGCTGCGAGGGATGGACCTGTGCGGGCTGGTGGAGCACTTCCCGGTGATCGTCACCCCGGAGGACGTGGCCCAGCCCAAGCCGCACCCCGAGCCGGTGCGGGTCGCGCTGGAGCGGCTGGGCGTGAGTGCCGACGAGGCGGTGTTCATCGGCGACTCTCCGCACGACATGGCATCCGGGCGGGGGGCGGGGACGCGGACCGCCGCCGCGCTCTGGGGGCCCTTCCCGCACGACGCGCTGGTGCGCGAGTCGCCCGACTGGTTCCTGGAGCGCCCGGAGGACGTGCTGCGGCTGGTGGACGGCACCCTGCAGAAGTGACCGCTGCCGGTCGGCGGCGCTGAAGGCACGGCTGGACCGGCTGGACGGCGGCGCGCACTGAGCTGGACGCCGGACCGGAAGGAGCGACACGACGCGTCGGCGGCCACCCGGCTGTCGGCGCGTTTCGCTGTAAGTGTGGAAGATCCGGTGTGAAGGAAAGTTTACTTGAACCGGTACGTGATCCGGCCGCGCTTCAGGTCGTAGGGGGACATCTCGATGGTGACCCTGTCCCCCGCCAGGATCTTGATGTAGTTCTTGCGCATCCGTCCCGAGATGTACGCCAGCACCCTGTGACCGTTCTCCAGCTCCACCCGGAAGTTGGTGTCCGGGAGCACCTCCGTCACGGTGCCCTGCATCTCGATCGCTTCCTTTGCCAAGCGGCGCCTCCTTTCACGGGTGGGTGGGCGGCCCGGTGACAGCCGGGACCGCATCATCATGACTGGACTCAAAACAATATTAGGTGCCGCCACGCAATGGAAAAGAGTCCCGTATTGCCTGTGTTTCCCACCCCGGGGGAGCCCTCGCGAGGCACTTCCCGGCCGAAGCTTTGCGCTTCGCACCCCCGGGGCGTATCTTCCCGCCCTCGCACGGCCGTCACCGGCCGGCGGCTCGCTCTCGACACCCTTCCGGCGCCATGCGCGGCGGATTCATCTCAGCGCAAGGAGTGGAGTATGCGGATGCTCGTGCTCGGTGCGGGGCTGCAGGGCTCGGCCTGTGCCTACGACCTGCTGGCGCACACCGATTACGACGTGGTCCTCGCCGACATCAACGTCGACAACGTCGCCGGGTTCCTCCAGCCCTACGTCGGGAACCGCCTCACCCTGGCCCGGGTGGACGCCAACGACCGCGCCGCGGTCCGCCAGGCGATGGACGGCGTCACCGCCACCATGAGCGCCTTCCCCTACTATTTCAACCTGGGGATGGCCGTCGCCGCGGTCGACGCGGGCTCCCACTTCTGCGACCTGGGCGGGAACACCGAGATCGTGCTCCAGCAGAAGGCCATGCAGGACCGCGCCGTGGCGCAGGGCGTCAGCGTGGTCCCCGACTGCGGGCTCGCGCCGGGGATGGTCAACATCCTGGCCGATCACGGGATCCGGCAGCTCGACGAGGTGCGCGCCATCCGCATCAAGGTGGGCGGCCTCCCGCAGAACCCCGAGCCCCCGCTCAACTACCAGATCGTCTACTCGCTGGAGGGCGCGCTCGACTACTACACCACCCTTTCCTGGGTGCTGCGCGACGGCAAGCCCACGCAGGTCAAGGCGCTGTCCGAGATCGAGGAGCTGGAGTTCCCCGGCGTCGGCACGCTGGAGGCGTTCCACACCGCCGGCGGCCTGTCCACCATGGCGCAGCGGTACGAGGGGAAGCTTCCCACCATGGAGTACAAGACGTTGCGCTACCCCGGCCACGCGAAGGCCATGGAGACCATCCGCGACATCGGCCTGCTCGACCTGGAGCCGGTGGACGTCAAGGGGAGCCGGGTGGTGCCGCGCGACGTGTTCCTGTCCGTCGTGGGGCCGCGTCTGCGCAAGGACTACAAGGCCAGCCCGGACATGGTGGTGCTGCGCGTGGAGGCCGAGGGCGTCAAGGACGGCGAGGAGACGGTGATCCGCTGGGACCTGCTGGACCGCTACGACGCCGAGACCGGGATCACCGCGATGATGCGCACCACCGGGTTCTCGCTGGCGATCACCGGGGCGTTCCAGGCGCAGGGGAAGATCCAGCCGGGCGTGTGGACGCCGGACGAGTGCATGCCGGCCGAGGCGTACATCGAGGCGCTGCGGCAGCGTGGCGTGGAGATCCGCGAGAGCCGTCTGACGCCGGCCGAGGCGCGGTAAGTTCTACCTGGTTTGGTTGCTGAAGCGGCGCTCCCGGGTGTTCCGGGGGCGCCGTTTCCGTCCGTGTCGCGAGGATCCTTGTTCCTCCCCGGTGCCGCGAGCATATTGCGACCGTGCCCTGTGCCCCGCCCAGGGGTGAGCGGCACGGCTGTCCTCCAGCAGCGGGGATCCCCATGTCCTGGCGCCTCCTCCCCATCGTCCTCCCGCTCCTGTCCCTGGTCCCGGCCGCGGCGAACAGCCAGCAGTCGTACGAGCTGCGCTGCCGGGGGAACTACGGGAGCGACTTCAATTTCCACCCGGCGGGACTGACCCTCACCGAGGAGGTCGTCGCCTTCCGGGCGAGCCCGAAAGCCGCGGGGGCGGACGGGAGTGGGCTCGCTCCCGGCACCTGCTCCTGGATCGACCGGCCGCTCAACCAGGCCGAGCCACGGGAGATCTGGTTCAACGCGCCCGCCGTCCCGTTCGCGGACAGCGGCGACCCCACCCGGGCCGAGACGGCCCCGAGCAAGAGCAACATCGCGCTCTACCTGTACGACGAGAGCCGCTACTGGAGCTTCTTCGTCTACAACACCAACCGCGGGCACTTCAAGGCCACCTCGTACCGTGCCTGGCACAACCCGTGGAGCCGGGTGCGGCGCGACGCCACGACCCCGGTCCGTGCCATTCCGCGCGTGAACCCCGACCGCTGACGGAGAAGGCCCGGCCCTGAACGACGACGGGGCGGCGCCATCGCGGCGCCGCCCCGTCTTTCATTTTTCCGCCGTTCGGCTCAGGTGTGGAACCCGCTGACCAGCTCCTTCATGCGTTCGGCGGCGGCCAGCAGCTCGGCGCTGGAGGCCGACATCTGCTCGGTGGCGGCCGACTGCTCCTCGGCGGCGGCGGACACCTCCTCCGCGCTGGCGGCGTGCGACTCGGAGGTGCCGGACACCTCGGCCACGGCGCGCTCCACCTCGCGCATCGCCTCCTGGTTGCGCCCCACCGCGTGCACCACCCGGTCGGCGGCCAGGCGCACCCCGTCCACCGCGGCGATGATCTGCTCCAGCGCCGTGTCCGCGCCCTTGGAGATCTCCTCCGCCCCGGCCACCTTCCCCGTCCCCTCCTGCATCGTCCCCACCACCCCCTCGATGCGCGAGCGGATCTCCTGCACGTTCTGCGCGACCTCCTGCGCCGCCCGGGCCGAACCCTCGGCCAGCTTGCGGACCTCCTCGGCCACCACGGCGAAGCCGCGGCCGTGCTCCCCGGCGCGGGCCGCCTCGATGGCTGCGTTTAGCGCCAGCAGGTTGGTCTGCCGGGCGATGGCGGTGATGGTCTCCACGAAGCGGTCGATCTGCATGGAAGTCTGCCGCAGCTCCGTCACCTGGCGCGCGGACTCCTGCACCACCTCGCGCACCTCCAGCAGGAGCCGCAGCGCGGTG
>JAFAYN010000459.1 GCA_019240375.1 Gemmatimonadota bacterium | reverse complement strand
TTCAGCCGTCCGACCTTTCTCGCGCCCACGGCCCTGCTGGTGCGGCGCGAGGACGCGGGTCGCGTCGCCGGGTTCGCCGACGTGCGTGACCGTCCGGGGGGCGAGGTGGCGGTGCTGGAGGGGGCGTACGAGGAAGGTCTCGCGCGGGCGGCCGGGATCCCGGCGGACCGGATCCTCCGGGTCCCCGACCCGGCCACGGGGGTGGCCGCCGTCCGGGCCGGCCGCGCCGTCGGCTTCGCGCTCTCGCTGCTGACCCTCCGCCGCCTGGTGTCCGGGAGCGCGGCCGGGGACCTGGCGGTGGTGTCCCCACTGCGCGACTCCTTCCCGCCGGGGGTGGACCCGGTCGGGCGGGGCGCCTTCGGCTTCCGCCACGAGGACGAGGAGCTGCGGCGGGCCTTCGACGGGGTGCTCGGCTCGCTGGTCGGCACGCCGGAGCACCTGGCGCTGGTGCAGGGGGTGGGGTTTGTCGCCGCCGACCTGCCGCGACCGGAGGTCCCCGCCCGTGCCCGGTAGCCCCCTCCCCTTCGCCCGCCGCGCCTGGCGCGCGCTGGCCGCGGCCCCCGCCACGGTGGCGGTCCTCCTTTCCGCGGTCCTTTTCCTCGCCCTGCTGCAGTACCGGCACGTGGACGAGCGGGAGCGCCTGCGCCGGGTGGCGAATCTGGTGGGGAGCGCGGAGCAGGCCCGGCTGCACGTCACCCGCGCGTACCTGATCGCCCGTGGCGCCGGGTCGGGCGACGCCAACTTCTCCCGCCTCGACGCCGACGCCGCGCTCGACCGCGCCGAGCTGGCCGTGGCGGACGGCCTGGCGGGGCGCGTGGCGCCGCTGGGCTCCGGGCGGGTGCCGATGAGGGACGCCGAGCTGCGGCGGCTGCTGACCCGGTACGGCGAGGAGGTGAGGAGCTTCCGCGTGCTCCTGGCGCGAGGGGACGGGCGCGCCGCCGCGGTGGACGTGCGCCGCGCCTTTGCCGAGATGGAGGCGCGGGGCGACAGCATCGACTTCCGCGTCGCCACCGTCCTGGCCGAAAGCGCCCGCAACGGGGAAAGGCGGCACGCCGCCACGGTGTTCTTCCTCGTCCTCATCGTCGGCCTGGCCGCCACCTCGCTGCACCGGACGGAAGCGAGCCGGCGCCGGGCGGAAACCCACCGGGAGCAGATGCAGGTGCTGGCGGCCGCCCTGGCCGCCGTCCGGACCCCGGAGGAGGTGGCGAGGGCGATCGTCGAGCACGGCGTCCGGGCCGTCGGCGCGCCGATGGGCTCGGTCGGGCTCCTCGTGGACGGGGGCCGGAGCTTCGAGATCCTCTCGTCGGCCGGCCACGACGCGGACGAGCTGGCCGGCTGGCGGCGCTTTCCCAACGCCGGCGACGTCCCTGCCCACCACGCGGTGGCGGCCGGCGCGCCGGTGTTCGTCGAGAGCAGGGACGAGATCCTCGCCCGGTTCCCGCCCCTGCGGGAGGTGAGCGAGACGCGCGGTTTCTGCGCCATGGCCGTGATCCCCCTCCTGACCGGCTCCGGCGACTCCGCGCGCGCCCTCGGCTACGTGGGCTTCGGGTTCCGGCACGACCGCCGCTTCGACGCCGAGGAGCGGCGCTTCCTGGAAACGCTGACCCGGCTGAGCGCCCAGGCGATGGACCGCGCCCTGAGCCACGTCGCCGAAAGGGAGGCGGAGCACGCGCTGCACCACAGCGAGGCGCGCTTCCGGAACCTCGCCGAGCGCCTCCCGCTGGGCGTGTACCAGACCAGCCCCGACGGCCGGGTCACCTACTGCAACCCGCGCATGAGCGAGATCTTCGCCTGCACGGAGGAGGAGGTCTTCGACGGCCTCCACTTCGAGCGCGTGCACCCGGACGACCGGGAGCGCGTGGACGCGCAGCGGCGGGAGCTGCGGGCCGGCCGCGTGGAAAGCCAGCACTTCGAGTTCAGGGTGATCCACCCCACCACGCACGCCGTCCGGCACCTGATGGGGGACGCGACCCTCCTCCGGCGCTCGGACGGCGGAGTGGACGGGACGGTCGGGGTGGTGGAGGACGTCACCGGACAGCGGGTGCTGGAGCTCCAGCTCCGCGAGGCGCAGAAGATGGAGGCGGTCGGGCGGCTTGCCGGTGGGGTGGCGCACGACTTCAACAACCTCCTCACGGTCATCGGCACCTGCACCGAGTTCCTCCTGGAGGACATGGCGGGCGACGACCCGCGGCGCGCCGACGTGGTGGAGATCGGGAACGCGGCCTCCCGCGCAGCCGCCCTGACGCACCAGCTCCTCGCGTTCAGCCGCAGGCAGCTGATCCAGCCGCGCCGCTTCGACCTGAACGAGCTGGCGTCCCGGGCCGACGCCCTGCTGCGCCGACTGGTCGGCGAGGACGTGGAGATGGCGCTGGAGCTCCCCCCCGGGCTCCCGCAAGCCTTCGGGGACCCGGGGCAGGTGGAGCAGGCGCTGGTGAACCTGGTGGTCAACGCGCGCGACGCGATGCCCGAGGGGGGGACGATCTCCGTCCGGACCGGCACGGCGGAGCTGGACGAGGCGTACGCGGAGGAGCACCCGGAGGTGCGCCCGGGGAGCTACCTCGTCCTCGCGGTGTCCGACACCGGCACGGGGATGGACGAGGACACCCTGTCGCACCTGTTCGAGCCCTTCTTCACCACCAAGGAGGTCGGCCGGGGGACGGGGCTGGGGCTGGCGATGGTCTACGGCGCCATGCGGCAGATGGGCGG
>JAFAYN010000369.1 GCA_019240375.1 Gemmatimonadota bacterium | reverse complement strand
CCCGCGCGCCGACCGCGCCGTCCACGTCCTCCTCCCCCACGGCCGTCTCGACCGGGACGCCCGCCGTGGCGCCGCGCCGTAGGGCCAGCGCGCACCCCGCCACCCCCAGCAGCAGCGCCACGTACCCCGCCGTCCAGCTCCGGCTCTGCTGCGCCAGCCCCAGCCGGGGCTCCACCAGGAGCGGGTAGCTCAACAGGGCCAGCATGCTTCCCAGGTTGCTGGCCGCGTACAGGAAGTACGGGTTTTCCGCGTCGGGGTGGCCGGTTCCCGCGAACCAGCGCTGCAGCATCGGCCCGGTCCCCGCCAGCACGAAGAAGGGCACCCCCACCGTCACCGCCATCCGCCCCAGGAGCCAGGGGATGGGCGAGGCGCCGCCCGCCGGCCCGCCGCCGCGCACCGCGATGGGGAGGAGGAGCACGGCCACCGCCAGGACCCCCAGGTGCACCCAGGCCTGCCGACGCGCGTCCCAGCGGCGGGCGCCGGCGTGGGCGTACAGGTACCCGGCCAGCAGCGCCGCCTGGAAGAAGAGCATGCATGTGTTCCACACCGACGGGGCGCCGCCCAGGAGCGGGAGCACCATCCGGCTGAACATCGGCTCCACCAGGAACAGGAGGAACGCGCTCAGGAAGGTGGAGGCGGTGAACACCCCCAGCGTCCAGCGCAGCCGGCCGGGGGAGGGGAGAGAGACGGAAGACGGGGAAGACACGGAAGACGGGGCAGCGTGCGAGCTCATTCCACGAAGGTCGGACCGGGAGACGGTGCGTCGCAACTGCGACGCATACAAGGGAATACGAATTGCGGACCCACGCCACCCCCGATCGTCGAACCGGAGACCAGGGAGGAGATCATGGAGCCACGTTCCAACGAGCGCCACCGGCAGACCGGCGAGCCCGTAGTCCCGCGTGACCAGGAGCGGCTGAGCGCCGAAGAGGCCCGCGAGCGCAGCATCGAGAACGAGAACACCGCCGGCGCGGTGCACGTCCGTCAGAACACAAACACGCGGCCCCCGTCCGAGGTGCGCGAGCACGACGAGGAGCAGGGGCTCTGAGGCCCCGGCGGGCCGGCTCAGGAGCCGGCCCGCGCACCCTGAACCGAGCGCGGGAGCACGCACATGGAGCTTGAGCTGCTGGACCCCCCGACCTCCGCGGGTGGGGGAGAGCACCCGGAGCACGTGAACGGGACGCTGTGGCCGGTCACCGACGACCTGGCCTACATGCGCACCGCCATCGTCAACCTGTTCTTCTACGGCAGGCCGGGCGCGGGCGACCGCGGGTGGGTGCTGATCGACACCGGGCTGTACGGGTTCACGCACCGGATCGTCGCGGCCGCCGCGGAGCGCTTCGGCGAGGGAGCCCGCCCGTCGTGCATCGTCATGACCCACGGGCACTTCGACCACATCGGCACCGTCCGCGAGCTGGCGGAGCTGTGGGACGTGCCGGTGTACGCCCACGAGCTGGAGCTGCCGTACCTGACCGGCCGCTCCGCCTATCCCCCGCCCGACCCCACGGTGGGCGGCGGCGCCATGGCGATGCTCTCCTGGACCTACCCCAGGGGGCCGATCGACCTGGGCGAGAGGGCGCGCAGGCTCCCCGAAGACCACACCGTGCCGGGGATGCCCGGGTGGCGATGGGTGCACACGCCGGGGCACACCGCCGGGCACGTGTCGCTCTTCCGCGACGCGGACCGTACGCTGGTGGTGGGCGACGCCTTCGTCACCACCAAACAGGAGTCGCTGATCTCCGCGATCACCCAGCGCAGGGAGATGCACGGCCCGCCCGCGTACTTCACCCCCGACTGGGCGTCGTCGCGGCGCTCGGTGGAGCGGCTGGCCGCCCTGGAGCCGGAAGTCGCCGCCACCGGCCACGGCGTCCCCATGCGCGGCGAGGAGCTGCGCCGGGAGTTGCACCGCCTGGCCCGGGACTTCGACCGCCTGGCCGTACCGGACCACGGCCGCTACGTGGACCGCCCCGCCGTCGCCGACGAGACCGGCGTGGTGTCGGTGCCCCCGGCCACCGGCGCCGAGCGCACCGCCATCCTGGTGGGGCTGGGGGCGACGGTGCTGGCCGGGGTGGTGATCGCCCGCCTCCTGCGCGACCGCTGACCGAAAGCGAAGGCCCACCTGGCACACAGCCGGGTGGGCCTTTGCAGTCCGCAGTAAAAGCCGACAGGGAGGTGGGTGTTCCTCCGCAGGGGGAGCGTATGTCTGAGGGAGCGCAGCGACCGAGTTACGCACCCCCCGGAGGAGGAGCACCCGCCGACCGACCACGACCAAGCCGGCCGTTCAGATGCTGCGGACCTCCAGCCCCACCACGTCGTCCACCTCCATC
>JAFAYN010000210.1 GCA_019240375.1 Gemmatimonadota bacterium | reverse complement strand
TTTCCGGCGCCACCCTGTCGTGGATCGGCTCCATCGGCTTCGTGGGGATGGCGATCGGGGCGAGCGTGGGCGGGAGCCTGGCCGACCGGGTGGGGCGGCGGACGGTGTTCGCGGGGACGCTCCTGGTCTACGGGGTGGCGACGGGCGCGGCTGCGCTCTCCTGGTCGGTGGGCTCGCTCCTGGTCTTCCGCTTCCTGATCGGGCTGGGGCTGGGCTCGGAGCTGCCGGTGGCCTCCACCCTGGTCAGCGAGTTCGCACCGGCCCGCATCCGCGGGCGGCTGGTGGTGCTGCTGGAGGCGTTCTGGGCGGTGGGGTGGATCCTGGCGGCGCTGATCGGGACCTTCGTGGTCCCGGTGTCGGAGCGCGGGTGGCGGTGGGCGCTGCTGCTGGGGGCGCTCCCGGCGCTGTACTCGGCGGTGGTGCGGCGCACCCTCCCCGAGTCGGTGCGCTTCCTGGAGCGGCGGGGGCGGACGGACGAGGCGGAGGCGGTGGTGCGGCGGCTGGAGGGTGCGGCCGGGGTGGCATCGCCCGTGGAGACCGTGCCGGTGGAGGCGACGGCGGAGCCCGCGCCGGGGGTGGCGGGGCTCTGGCGGGCCGGGGTGCGTCGCCGGACGCTGGCGTTGTGGATCGCCTGGTTCGGGATCAACTTCGCCTACTACGGCGCCTTCATCTGGCTCCCCACCCTGCTGGTGCAGCGCGGCTTCTCGCTGGTGCGCTCCTTCGAGTTCACCCTGCTGATGACGCTGGCGCAGCTCCCGGGGTACGCGGTCTCGGCCTACCTGATCGAGCGCTGGGGGCGGCGGCCCACGCTGGCGGCCTTCCTGCTCGGCTCGGCGGTGGCGTCGCTGCTCTTCGGGATCGCGGACGCGCCGAACACCATCCTGGGGGCGGGGCTCCTCCTTTCCTTCTTCAACCTGGGGGCGTGGGGGGCGCTGTACGCGGTCACCCCGGAGGTGTACCCCACCGTGCTGCGGGGGACCGGGTCGGGGTGGGCCGCCGGCTTCGGGCGCATCGCCTCCATCCTGGCGCCGCTCGCCGTCCCCCCGCTCCTGGCACGTGGCGGGGTGGAGGCGGTGTTCGGGGTGCTGGCGCTCTTCTTCGCGGTCGCCATCGTCGGGGCGCTCCTCCTCCCCGAGCCGCGCGGCCGGCGGCTCGCCGAAACGCTGGCCGACGAGGAGGGCGGCGGATCGCCCACGAGCGGCGTGGGATCGCATCTTGCCGGGAACGGTCCCGAAACCCGCACCCTGCCACCCTCGCGCCGCGCCTGACACGCCATGTACGGACTGGAAGGGCTGCTCGCCGGACGCACCCTGGTCGACCGCTACCGCATCGATGAGGTGATCGGGCGGGGGGGCTTCGCCGCGGTGTACCGGGCGATGGACCAGCGGCTGGGGCGCACGGTGGCGGTCAAGGTCATCACCGTCAGCGCGCCCGACGCGGAAAAGCGCGAGGAGATCCGGCGCCGCTTCGACCGCGAGGCGCGGATTGCCGCCAGCCTGCACCACCCCAACGTGGTCACCGTCTACGACTTCGGAACCGACCCGGAGCTGGGGCTCGACTTCCTGGTGATGGAGCTGCTGCAGGGGGAGGACCTGGCCCGCAGGCTGCGGCGCCCCGATCCGCTCCCGCTCCCGGCGGCGGTGCGCGTGCTCCGCGACGCGGCGTGGGGGATCGCGGCGGGACACCAGGGCGGGCTGATCCACCGGGACGTGAAGCCGGGGAACATCTTCCTGGCCGAGAACGACCGGCCGGACCGCTTCCGGGTGTGCGTGCTGGACTTCGGGATCGCCCAGATCCAGACGCTGGAGCACTCGCTCACCCGCCTGACGCGCGGCCCCACCCCGCTCTCTCCCGCCTACGCCTCACCCGAGCAGCTGCGGGAGGAGCGCGACCTGACGCCTGCCTCGGACGTGTACGGGCTGGGGGTGATCGGGTACCAGATGCTCGCCGGGGAGCGCCCCTTCAGCTCCAACGAGGTGTACGCCATCGCGCGGGGGGAGGGGCTCCCGGTCCCGCCGCTGCGCAACCGCAACCCCGAAGTCTCGCCCGGGCTGGAGGCGGTGCTCGCGCGGGCGCTCGCCTTCGCGCCGGAGGACCGCTTCCCCGACGCGTACGTCATGGCGGAGGCGCTGGACGAGGCGTATGCGGGGATGAAGTCGACGTCCGTCCCCCCGCCCCCGCGCGCGGAGCGGCCGTCCGTCGTCCCGGTACCCGAGCCCGTCGTGGCGGAAGCCGTGGCCCCAGAGCCTGAAGTGCCGGCACCCGCCGCACCGGAGCCGGTGGTGGAGCCGGCGCCCCGGCGGATCCCGGACGAGGGGTTGGGGCAGGAGCACCCGACCGTGTACCCCGTGCGGGAGCCGGAGCCCGTCCGCCCCGCGCGCCGTGCCCCGGTGGGGCGGATCGCGCTGGTCCTGCTGCTGGTCGCGGGAGCGTTCGCCGCGCTGTGGGCGCTGGGTCGCGGGCGGAGCCCGGAGCCCCGCGTCGCCCGGGCCACCCGCGCGACCGCCGCTCCGCAGCACCGGGACAGCGCGCCGACGCAGCCCCCGGCTCGACCGGAGAACCCAGTGCCGCAGCCCGGCTCCGGCGTGCTCCCTACCCCCGCCGCGGTGTCGCCCGAAGCGGCGGGGAATCCGGATGGAAGCGCGTCCGGTCCGGCTCGCCCGGCCCCGGGTGTCGTGGCCGTCACTCCTTCGCCCCCATCTTCCGGCACCTCGACGGGGGGAGTGGTCACGCGATCCCCGTCCACGGCCCGCCCGCCCGCGGTGGTGGCTTCCGTGCCGGTGCCGGCGGCGTCCGGCGGCGCGGGAGCGGCGCGTCTCAACCGGGAGGGGGAGGGGCTCTTCGAGCGCGGCGACGTGGCCGGGGCGGTGTCGCGGTTCCGGGGGGCGGTGGCGGCGGCGCCAGGGAACGCCTACTACCACAACAACCTGGGATGGGCGCTCTTCGAGGCGGGGGAGCTTGAAGGGGCGGGACGGGAGATCGAGCAGGCGATCCGGCTGGACCCGCGCCGGGCCATCGCCTACGCCAACCTGGGGGAGGTGCGCTGGGCACGCGGCGACCACGCCGGGGCGATCGCGGCGTACGAGCGTTTCCTGGAATTGAACGGCGACCCTCGCCGCGAGCGGATCGCCCGGGCCAAGCTGACCCGGATGCGCGGGGCGGGGTAGGGCGCGCTACTCCCGGGGCTTCAGGGCGCGCAGGTACGCCGTGCGGTCGCGCACCGCCAGGATCTGCGAGGGGAGCACCTGGACGATGGAGTGGTTGGCCCAGGGCTTCGAGTAGTACGAGGTGAGGACCTCGTCGTAGCGCCGGAGCCAGGCCCGCTGGCTGGTGAGCAGCGCCTGGCGCCGGTCGGCGGGGAGGGCGGACATCTTCGCCCGGTACACCCGGTTCAGCTCGGCGTCCGCCTCGGCGTAGTCCCGCTGCAGGCACTGAAGGATCTCGCGGCGCGGGACCATCCAGTAGTCCTGGCACCAGTGGCGCACGTGCTCGTGGAACTCCTGGGCCCGCGCCGGGGTCGGGCACAGGACGAGCGCGGCGGCGACGAGCAGGCCGCGCGCTCCCCCTCTCCGCCGCTGGTGTCGATCTCCCGCCTGCCGCATCGCTCTCCTCGCTCGGGTGGCGCCACGCTCACGTGCCCGGGGGCCTCCGACGCACACCGGATGCCCGCGCCGCGCCAGCCCCCGTCAGCGGCGGAAGGGGACCTCCACGCCCACCCGCACTCCGGGCCCGGACGACCAGTCGTGGTGCCGCACCCGCGACACCTCGCGGACCGGCCGCTGGTCCTTCC
>JAFAYN010000197.1 GCA_019240375.1 Gemmatimonadota bacterium | reverse complement strand
CAGCGCGGCGGGGTCGTGCGGCGCGACGACGTACCCGGTGGTCCCGTCCACCACCAGCTCGGGGAGGCTCCCCGCCCGGGTGACGATCACCGGCTTCCCGGAGGCCATCGCCTCGATGGTCACCAGCCCCAGCAGCTCGGAGGTGTCCGCCTGCCCCTCCGCCACCGGGAGGGAGGGCTGCAGCACGACGCTCGCCCCGGCATACTGGCGGGCCAGCTCCCGGTCGTCGGCGTCGAGGACGAACTCGACCCGCTTCCCCTCCGCCGCCCGGCGCAGCGCCTGGAGGTACGCGGGGTCGTACGGGCGCCCCACCACGTGGAGGGGCGTCTCCTCGTCCAGCGCCTCGATCACCTGCAGGACCCCCTTGTGGGGGAGGAGGCGGCCCACGAACAGGGCGTACCCCCCCGGCTCCCCGCCGCCCCCGAAGGCGTCCAGGTCCGCCCCCCCGAACAGGAGGGTCCGCGGCTGCGGCCAGTCGGCGAAGAAGCCGGCGGCGTGCCGGGACAGGAGCGCCAGGCCGTCCGCGCGGCGGTTCAGGCTCGCGCCCGGGTGGACGCGCTGCAGGTACGTGCTCGCGCAGGGGCCTCCCCCGCCCACGTCGGTGAGCACCACCACCTGGCCGCGGAGGCGCGCCGAGGCGATCAGGAAGTCGGTCACCGGCGTGGGGAACACCATCGGGTGCACCACGTCGTACGCCGCCAGGGCGCGCCATGTCTCCCGCGTCAGCGGGATCCCCCAGCGCTCCCAGAAGCGCCCCTTCGCGAAGGTCCGGACCTCCAGCGGCCCGATCGTCTCGGTGCGGGCGGTCTCGTCGAACAGCGCCAGCGTCGTCGGGGTGCGCTCGGCGAGCGCCCGGGCGTACTCCAGCGCGTACCGCTCCCCCCCGCCGATGGTGCGGCCCGAGGCGACGTACGACGCGGGGAGGATCAGCACCCGCGGCGCGCCCATGCCACCCGTCCCGGCCGTGTCGTCCTGTCTCTTCTTCATTCCAGATGATCGCTCCCTGCCGCCGCGGGGCATGGACGAGCCGCGGCCACAGGGAGCGAAGAAGGGTGCAAGGCCAGGCCGACAGCGGCCGCGCCATAGCCCTGAAAGATACCGCGGGCTCCCGGGACCCGTCCAGTGTGGGGGGTCAGGAGGGGCGGAAGACGTAGTTCTCCCCGCCGGGGGCTTCCACGCCGGAGGGCTCCACGACCGGGACCAGCTTCCCCTCGCGGACCTGGAAGGGGGAGTACCCCAGCGCGTCGAAGAACCCGAAGACCAGGTCGCGGTTCAGCTCCTTGACCTCGACCAGGACCACCGGGCGGCTCGCCCGGATCGTTTCCCGGGCGCCCTGGAGGACCGCCGGCTCGTGCCCCTCCACGTCCATCTTGATGAACGACACGTCCCGGAAGCCGTACGAATCGAGGGTGCGGGTGGCGACGCGGATCACCTCGAAGTCCGACGCCCCGGCCAGGTTGTTCCGGTCGAAGCTCGCCCACCCCGGCTGCCTGACCCCGTTCACGATCGGGACGAACAGGTCCACGTCGCCTGGGGCGGAGGAGAGCGCCGCGGTGTGGATCTCCACGTTGGGGGCGCCCCAGGCCCGCAGCGACGAGGCCACCGCGGGGTTCGGCTCGAAGGCCACCACCCGCCCGAAGAGCTTCGCGAGGTGGTAGGTGTAGTATCCCAGGTTGGCGCCGACGTCCAGCGCCAGCTCCCTGCGGTCGGTGAAGGAGTCGAGGAGGAAGATCTCCGGCTCCAGTCCGTTCGCCATCCGCAACCGGGCGACCTGGTAGGGGAGCCGGTACCGTTCCGGGAGCAGCCCGACGATCGCCCTCACCACGGGGCCCAGCACCTTCCGTACGCCAGCAGTCATCTCGCAGCAACCGGATGGGGAGGTTCCGCCGCCGCCGGGATGCCCGGGGCGGAACGCGAAACCACCGAATGAATCGTACGCGCCATGTCCCGCCAGGTGTGGCTCCGCAGCTCGTCCGAGAGCGGGCGGAACTCGTCCTTCCAGCGCGGCATCGCCCCGCGCCAGCTCCGAAGCCGCGCGGCGAGGTCGGCCGCGTCCTCGCAGTCGGGAACCACCATCCCGCGCAGGGCGGCCGGGTAGCGCTCGGCGACCCCCGCCCGGGCGGTCACCAGCGCCGGCACCCCGCGGCAGATCGCCTCCTGCACCACCAGCCCGTAGGCGTCGTAGCGGGTCGGGCTGACCAGCACGTCGGCCGCGGCCAGGAGGTCGGCCACGCGCTCGGTGAACCCCAGGAAGCGTACCCGCCCGTCCAGCCCCCGGCGCGCCACCTCGACCTTCCAGTGGTCGAGGCCCCGCCCGCCGCCCGCGACCGCCAGCTCCACGTCCCATGCGGGGTCGGAGCAGAGAAGCGCCCACGCTTCGAGCAGGCGGTCCAGCCCCTTGCTCCGGTCGTAGCCGAGCGCCCCCGCGAACACAGCCAGGGGGCGCTCGGCGGGAACTTCTAGCCAGGCGCGGGCGGCGGCGCGCTCCTCCGCACGCACCGGCCCCCACGACGGTTCGGCGCCCAGGTAGACGGTGTGGACGCGCTCGGGGTCGACGCCCAGGTGCCGGACCAGGTCGAGGCGAGTCTGCTCCGAGTTCGCCAGGACGACGCGCGCGGCCCGGATCGTCCGCCGCTCCCGCCGCCGGGCGGAGTTCTTCATCAGCCGGTTCTTGGCCCGGAACCAGGCGGGCGCGCCCTCGTCCGAGCAGGGCCAGGCGTGGTGGACGCTGTGCACCCAGTTGACGTCGGGCCAGTGGCAGTTCCCCCCGTTCACCAGCACCCGCGCGCCGGGACGCTCCGCCGTGACGCGCCGGGCCACGGCCAGCCCGGTCCGCTCCAGGAGCCGCTCGCCCACGAGGAACGACCCCGCCGGACGCGGGACCAGGTGGGTGGCGACCCCGGGTCGCTCTCTCAGCTCCGGCTCCACCTCGTGCCCCACCAGGTGTAGCGGGACGCCGACATCGGCCAGGTACTCGGCCAGGGCGGCATTGGCCTTCTCCATCCCTCCACGGCGGTGGAAGCCCGAGGCCACCATCACCCAGGGCTCCCGGGCACCACCGCTCCCGGCGCGCGTCTCAGGCATAGGCCCGCGCGGGAAGCCCCTCCCCGTGCGGGAGCGCCGGAGCGGCCGGGGCGTGGGCCGCCGGCGCGGGGCGGGTGGCGATCCAGCCGGTGCTCAGCAGGAGCAGGATCGTGAACGGGACGGAGGTGAGGAAGCCGATCCCGATCAGCCCGTTCAGGTAGTACCCGACGCACACCCACCAGGCGAGACGGCGTCCCAGGTGCCAGCGGTCGGAGGAGGGCCCCGCCCGGCGGGTGAGCGCCCAGACGATGAACCCGACCCACAGGAGGAGCCCCGGGAGCCCCATCTCCAGCATGAAGGTGGCGTACTGGTTCTCGACCCCGATCGGATCGCGGATAAGGTGCAGGAGGAAGTACGGCATGCTCGTCCCCCCGCCGCCCAGCCCGTTCCCCAGCGGGTACTTGAGCGCGTAGTCGACGAAGCTCTGGTTGACGCTCACGTGGAAGCGGCTGGCGATGGCCTGCGGCCCCAGCGCCACCAGGCGAAGGAAAAGGCGCTCGTCGCTGGCGACCACCCAGCCGAGCCCGCCGAGCATCATGATCCAGACCGCGCGCCCGATCACCCCCATCCGCCCGCTGAGCAGGCTGACCGCCAGCGGGACGAGCAGGATCAGGACGTGCGTGCGCGAGGCGGCCAGGAAGACGCCCAGCACCGAGGCTCCCAGCCCCGTCGTCAGCAGCCAGTAGCGCGCGGCCGACCGGGCCTTCTGCACCCAGGCGCCCAGGAGGAAGGGGACCGAGACCGCCATGGTCGCCCCGTACGAGCTGGCCGTGGGGAACACCGAGGGGATGCGGAAGGCGCTCCCGATGATGTCGCCGGTGGCCTTCACGTCCTTGGTGCGGTAGATGATCTCGGTGACCGGGTTCTGCGGGAAGAAGTGCTCGATCCCGAAAAGAAACTCCCCCATGGCGAACCCGAACGCCACCAGGTTGAGCGCCGCGATCCAGAGCGCAAGCCGGTCCATCTCCTCCTCCCCCATACGCGCCCCGAATAGGAGGAAGGGGAGGAAGATGATGTGCGCGCGCAGCCCCACCAGGCGCACCATCGGGTCCTGCGCCGGGACGAGCAGGAGCGCCATCGGCCAGAGCGCCAGCAGCCCCACCCAGTGCGCGAGCTGCCGGGTGCGGAGCCGCTCCTCCAGGGGGACGGGGCGCACCAGCTGGGTCAGGTACAGCGCCAGGACCGACGCGTCGAACAGGAAGTACGAGGTCGTGCTCGGCACGTTGCCGCGCACGATCCCGAAGGCGTACCCCACGGCGAGAACCGCCATGATCCCGTGGAGCAGCGAGCGGCGTCCCGCCACGTAGGTGGCGATGAACGCGAGCCCGCAGAGCGCCAGACCGGTCATCCGAGCCCTGCCCCGGGCGCGCACCAGACCTGGTGCGGCCAGGCGTCCAGCGGCTCGCCGGGGGCCAGGGGTCGCAGGAAGTCGCCGATCCCCCGGGTCTTCCCGTACGCCACGCTCCGGGTCACCTCCGGGGCGTGGTCGATGGTGTACCCCGTGTACCCCACCTCCCGGAGCCGCTCCACC
>JAFAYN010000150.1 GCA_019240375.1 Gemmatimonadota bacterium | reverse complement strand
GTGGTGATCAACTCGGTGGTGCAGTACTTCCCCGGGGTGGAGTACCTGCTGCGGGTGCTGGACGGGGCGGTGGCGGCGCTCGCCCCGGGCGGGACGCTCTGGGTGGGCGACGTGCGCAGCCTCCCGCTGCTGGAGGCCTTCCACGCCTCGGTGGAGCTGGCGCAGGCGCCGGGCGACCTACCCGCTCCGACGCTCCGCGACCGCTTCCGGCGACGGGTGCTGCGCGAAAAGGAGCTGCTGCTGGACCCGGAGCTTTTCCGTACGCTTCCGCGGCGGCTTCCGCGCATCTCCGGGGTGGAAGTGCGGCTCAAGGGCGGCCGCCACGCCAACGAGATGACCCGCTTCCGCTACGACGTGCTCCTGCGCGTGGAGTCGGAGGCGCCGCCCACCCCGCCCGTGTGGCGGCGCTGGGACGAGCTGGGCGGGCTGGAGGCCGTGGGCCGCGTCCTGGACGAGGAGGTGCCGGACTCGCTCGGGATCTCGCGAGTGCCCAACCTGCGCGTGGCGGGAGCCCTGGCGGTGCTGGACACGCTTGCCGGGGACGCCGGCGCGAGTACCGTGGACGAGCTGCGCGCGCTGGCGGGAGAGCGGGAGTCCCGCGCCCTCGACCCGGAGGAATTCCGCGCGCTCGCGGAGAGCCGCGGGTACCGCGCCGTCGCCCGGTGGGCGGCCCGCGGCGGCCCCGGCGAGTTCGACGTGCTCCTGTCCCGCGAAGGCTCTGCGGCCGTGCTCCACGAGGCGGTCGCGTCCCCCCTCCCCTGGAGTGCGTACGCCAGCGACCCCCTGGCGAGCCGGCGCGGGGAGTGGCTCCTCCCGGAGCTGCGTGCCTGGCTCAGGGAGCGCCTCCCCGACCACATGGTGCCGGGGACGCTGGTGGTGCTGGACGCGCTCCCCCTCACCCCCAACGGCAAGGTGGACCGTCGGGCCCTCCCTGCTCCCGAGGCCGCGACGGCGGACGGTGCGTACCAGGCTCCGCGGACGGCCACGGAGGAGGTGCTGAGCGGGATCTGGGCGGAGATCCTTCACCTGGAGCGGGTCGGGGCGGCGGACAACTTCTTCGAGCTGGGGGGGCACTCGCTCCTGGCCACCCAGGTGGTTTCCCGCGCACAGCAGGCCTTCGGGACGACGGTGCCGCTGCGGGCGCTCTTCGAGACGCCCACGCTGGCCGCGCTGGCGGAGCGCATCGAGGTGCTGCGGAGCGCCGGCGCCGTGGTCGCCCCGCCCGTCGAGCGGGTCCCGCGGACGGGACCGATGCCGGTGTCGTTCGCGCAGCAGCGGCTGTGGGTGGTCGACCGGCTGGACCCGGGGAGCGTCGCCTACAACATGCCCTCCCCGCTGCGGCTTCGCGGCGCGCTGGACGTGGCCGCGCTGCGGGCGAGCCTGGACGCGCTGGTGGCGCGGCACGAGACGCTTCGCACGACGTTCTCGGAACGTGCCGGAGGCGCCGGCGAGCCCGTGCAGGTCATCCACGACCCGGCCCCGGTACCGCTCCCGGTGGTGGACCTGGGCCGTATCCCCGCCGGGGCGCGGCACCGCCACGCGCAGCGCCTGGCCCGCGCGGAGGCGCTGCGACCGTTCGACCTGGCGCGGGGGCCGCTGCTGCGGTGCGCGCTGCTCCGCCTGGGTGAGACCGACCACGTGCTGTGCTTCACGCTGCACCACATCGTCACCGACGGGTGGAGCATGGAGGTGCTCGTGCGCGAGGTCTCGGCCCTGTACGCCGCCCTCAGCCAGGGCACGGCGGAGCCGACACCGCGGCTCCCGGAGCTTCCTGTGCAGTACGCCGACTACGCCGTCTGGCAGCGCGACTGGCTGAGCGGGGCGGTCCTCGAAGCTCAGATCGACTACTGGAAGGAGGCGCAGGGCGGCGCCCCCGCCCTGCTTACGATCCCGACTGATCGGCCGCGCTCCACAAGTCTCAGCTCGCGCGGCGAGGGCCACGACCTCAGGCTCCCCGCGGTGGTGACGGAGGGGCTGCGGGCGCTCGCGCGGCGCGAGGGGACCACGCTGTTCATGACGCTCCTCGCCGGCTGGCAGGCCCTCCTGTCCCGGTACTCGGGGCAGGACGACGTGGTCGTGGGCAGCCCGATCGCCGGGCGTACGCGGCAGGAGACGGAGGGGCTGATCGGCTTCTTCGTGAACATGCTGGCGCTCCGCGGGAGGCTCGACGGCGATCCCACCTGGAGCGAGCTGCTGGGACGGGTGCGGGAAACGGCCCTGGGTGCATACGACCACCAGGACCTCCCCTTCGAGCGCCTGGTCGAGGAGCTGGCGGTGGAGCGCAGCCTGGTGCACACGCCCGTCTTCCAGGTGATCTTCTCCCTGAACCGCACCCGCGGCCGCGAGGAGCGCCTGGAGCTGGGTGGGCTGGCGCTGGAGCCCTTCGCCAGCGGGCTGGAAGCGACCAAGTTCGACCTGAACCTGACCCTGTGGGACGGGGAGGACGGGATCACCGGCACCCTCGTGTACCGTGCGGGGCTGTACGAGGCGGAGACGATCGCGCGCATGGCCGCTCACCTGGAGGTGCTGCTGGAGGCGATGACCGCCGACCCCACCCGGCGCCTCTCGGAAGCCTCCCTCCTGCGCCCCTCGGAGCGTGCCCATCTCCTCCACGCCTGGAACGGTCCCGACACCGGCTACACCGGCGCGCTCTGCATCCACGAGCTCGTCCACGCCCAGGTCCTCCGCACTCCCGACGCGCCCGCCCTGCGCTTCGAGGGACAGGCTCTCACCTACGCGGAGCTGTACGCGCGCGCCTCGCAGCTGGCGAACCGGCTGCGCAGGGAGGGTGTCGGCCCCGAGGTGCGCGTCGGCATCTGCATGGAGCCCGCGCCCGAGATGGTCGTCTCCGTGCTGGGCGTCCTGCTCGCCGGGGGCGCCTACCTCCCGCTCGATCCCGAGCTGCCCCCCGAGCGGCGCGCCTACATGCTGGCCGACGCCGCCCCCCGCCTCCTGCTCACCCAGGCCGTTCTCGCCGAGCGCCTGCAGGACTGCGGCGTCCCGCTCCTCCTTGTGGACGAGGAGGCGGAAAGCCTCGCGCGGGAGAACCCGGAGGCACCCCGCACCGGCGTGGACCCCGACAACCTGGCCTACGTCATCTACACCTCCGGGAGCACGGGCCGTCCCAAGGGAGTGCTGGTGGAGCACCGGGGCGTGGGCAACACCTTCCTGGAGCTGGGCCGCCTCTACGGCGCCGCTCGCGGGGAGAGGAACCTCGCCTACGCCCCGCTGCACTTCGACGCCTCCGTGGCCGACCTGTTCGTCGCCCTCTGCCACGGAGCCGAGCTGGTGCTGGC
>JAFAYN010000379.1 GCA_019240375.1 Gemmatimonadota bacterium | reverse complement strand
CCGCCCCAGCATCCGCAGCGCCACCCCGCGCGAGAGCCGCGCCTGGGCGATGGTTTCCTCGTTCCCGGTCTTCCGGAACCAGGCGAGCGCCCGGTCCAGGATCGCCAGCGCCTCGGCGGGGCGCCCCAGCTTGTAGAGCACCACCGCGATGGCCCGCTGGTCCGTCGCGACCTCCTCCGCGTCCCCACGCTCCTGGTCCATCGCCAGCCCGCGGCGGTACTGCGCCAGTGCCTCCTCCAGCTTCCCCTTCTGCTCCAGGGTGGCCCCCAGGTTGAAGTAGCCGGTGGCGATCCCCTGCTTCGATCCCGCCGCCTGGTCGGCCACAAGCACCTGGCGGTAGTACTCCAGGGCCCGGTCGTACTCCGCCACCCGGCTGTCCGCGTACAGGTTGGCGATGGCGTTCAGGGTGTAGCGCTGGTGCCGCCGGTCCCCCAGGGCGGCGAAGAGGCGGTAGGCGGTGTCCAGGTCGGCCAGCGCGGTGGTGAACTCCCCCCGGTGGTAGCGCAGCTCCCCGCGCAGCACCAGCGCGCTCGCGCGCAGGTCCCGGTCCCCCAGCCGCTCGCCCGCCGCCGCGCCGAAGTCGTAGTCCCGCATCGCCTCCTGCTGCCGTCCGGCCTGCTCGTGCCCGTACCCCCGGCACACGCGCAGCTGCCCGAGGGCGTCGTCGTCCCGGCTCCGCGCGGCGTCCGCGACACCCGCCTCCGCGAAGGCGATCAGGGAGTCGGGCGCCACCTCCGCGGCGGCCCAGCAGCGCAGCTCCAGCGCCTTCATCCGCGTCTTCACGTCGGACGGGGCACGCAGCCGGGGGATCGCCTGCTGCGCCAGCCGGAAGGTCGCGGCGGCGTCCGTGCTCTGGAGCCGGTCCGCCTCGGCGACCCAGCGCTGCGCGGGGTTGGTCTGGGCAGCCGCGGGGAGCGACGACGCGAGGACGATGGTCAGCAGGAAGGGGAGGGTGGAGCGCATGGGACGCCGCGGGAGGGAGGGTGCGTGGGGAGAGGAGGTCCGGGGATCGGTCGTGGGACCACGGGTTACGGCGCCAGCCAGCCGTACCGGAGCGCGAGGGTGTAGAGTGCCCCTGCGGCCAGCCCGCCGGCCAGGATCCCCCACCAGCGGGGCGTCAGCAGCCGCATCCCCTCCAGCGCGTCGAGGCTTTCCCCGCGGGCCAGGCGCTCCTCCCGGTACCCCGGCCAGAGGATCAGCCCGAGGCCGAGCACCGCGAAGGCGGGCCCCAGGAAGGAGCCCTTCATGGAGAACTCGGCCCCGGTGGCGGCCTGGCGCCATGCCATCCAGGCGACGAGCGCGCCGCAGGCGAGGATGAACGCGCCGCCCGCGCGCTGGACGGGGCGGGGGACCGGCCTGTACCCTGAGGACGGAGTCATGGGACAGGGGAGGGAAGAGGTCCGGAGGAGGAGCCGGGGACGGGAGCGGCTCCGTGAACTCTCCCGTGCCGGCGGAGCCCGGGTTCACGGGATCGGGATCACCCCTCCACCGCGGGGAGCATGGCCGGGGCGAGCGCCGACGCCTCACGCCGCTTCGCCCGCTCCGACAGCACCTTCTTGAGGCGCAGGAAGGGCTTCTCGACCAGGAAGTACGAGCCGGACGCCAGCACCACCGAGCCGCCGACTCCCACCAGAAGCTGCACGCCCATGGGGAGCATGGCCAGGCGGTGAGCGGCGTGCATCACGAACACGTGGTACAGGTACAGAGGGTACGAGATCAGCCCCACGTAGCGGACCACCGGGTTTTCCAGCCAGCTCCAGAGGCGCCGCGGCTGGAGGAGGAGGAGCTGGACGAGGAGGACCGCCAGGAGCACGGCCTCCACGGTGAGCCCCACCGTGCCGTGGTACCGGTCCGAGATCCCCACCCGGCTGACGACGACGCCGGCCGCGGTGAGCAGCGGGAGCCAGACGAAGCGCGCCGACGCGGCCGCCCACTCTCGGGCGCGCGCCGACAGGAGCACCACCGCCAGGAGGCAGCCGACCGCCAGGTTGTCGAAGCGGGTGTCGAAGGCCTGGAAGATGTACCGGGGAGGCATCCCGACGCCCAGCACCAGGTACGACCGCCAGAGGACGACCACCGCGGTGGCCGCGACCAGCCCCTTCGCGATCGCCTTCGGACCGCGCCGCGCGAGGAGGATGAAGGTGATCGGCCAGAGGAGGTAGAACTGCTCCTCCACCGCCAGCGACCACGCCTCCCCGATCCCCACCGCCGTCCCCCCGAAGGCGTTCCAGTAGTTCACGGTGTAGGTGAGCGCCGCGACCACCTGCCCGGTGGGCCAGGCGTCCAGGCGGAGGTAGCTGTTCAGGCACGAGAGCGCCACCATCACGTAGTACGCCGGGAAGATCCGGAGCGTGCGCCGCAGGTAGAACCCCCGGAGCGAGACGTCGCCCGTCTCCTCCCGCTCCTTGAGGAGGAGCCAGGTGATCAGGAAGCCGCTCAGGACGAAGAAGA